>JBNJFN010000023.1:17396-19123 GCA_051746885.1 Bacteroidota bacterium
GCCCATGAATCATATATTTCATAATTAAATGAAAAGTTAAACTGGAATGACAAGGACACGCCTTTCCAGGAAATCGTATTGGTCAATCCTCCGGTAAAATCAGGCAGAGAATTTCCCTGATGGGCTCTTTCGGCTTCACTGTAAGTGTTGGTCGTCTCACCGTCTTTCCCATTGATATACCACAGAGGATCTCCATTTTCAGGATCAACCCCTGCCCATTTTCTCAGATAATAGGTTTTAACATGATTGCCGACAGAAATCCGCTTGGTACCGTCAATAATTTCATCAATACCTTCAGCCAACTCAACCACCTCATTATTGATCCTGGCAAAATTAAAATCTGTAGCCCAACGGAAAGACTCGTATCCATTTCCATCCACATTCACCGTATTCAATGAAGCTTCAATACCCGTATTTTCCATACTACCTACATTGAACCATTTGCCTTCGAAACCAGTGGTACGGGACAAAGGAAGATCTAGCAGCATATCTTCTGTGGTACGGGTGAAATATTCAACAGTACCATTAATCCTTTCGTCAAACATTGCAAAATCCAGGCCTACATTAAACTTATTGGTAACCTCCCATGTAAGATCCTGATTTTCCACACCGCTATAACCAATAACCGGATAATCATTATAGCTTCCTGAAAATCCAAACTCAGCCTGGTATAATCTCTCTCCCGGAAGTCCGGCATTGCCGTTAACACCATAAGAAGATCTTAATTTTAAATTATCAAGAAAACCAATGCCCTGCATGAAATTTTCATTGGAAAGGACCCAGGATCCACCAACAGACCAGAAGTTACCGTATTTATTCTTTTCAGAGAATCTTGAATGCCCTTCATACCTGTAGGTTCCTTCAAAGAAGTAAGTATCCTGAAATCCGTATCGTGTATTGAACATGCCAGAAGAAGAAGACCAGTCATATTCTTCGGAGTTGGCTTCCTGCGGGGAAGCAAAACTAGCCAGATTGGTTAACCCCATTGATGCTACACGTTCAGCATTTGCTGAAACTTCATAATTTTTGTTTTTCTGGGATTCATATACCAGTTTGAAATCCAGTCGGTGATCATCAAAGCTGATTCCATAATCGGCCATATTTTGCCATACCCAGTTAAAGTTACGTGTATAATAGGCCCACGCTATCCCCTGATAGGAATGACCATCTCCATGGGTCGGGTTCCAGTACATGGGCTCTTCTATTCCAAAGTAATCCAAACCCATTTTTGAACTCAGTTTCAGTCCTTCAATAGGTCTCCATTCCAGAGTTGTAGAACCAAAAACTTTAGACGTTTTGGTGTCGGCAAAATCATGCTGTTGCATATAGGGAACATTGAACAAAGAATTGGTCATTCTGTTTGAGGCCGGATTCCACCAATAATCACCCTCATCATCATAAACCGGATCAATCGGCAACAAAAAGTGTCTTGCCATCATTGGATTTCTGAATGATCCCCCCTGATAAACGGTTTCCTGTTCTGAATAGGAAGCATTGGCATTGAGGCGTATGGTAAAATTGTCGGTTGGCCTGTTGGTTAACTTTGTAATACCGGAAAATCTTTCATAGCCAGTGGCATCGACTTTTCCCTGTTTCTCGAAATAGTTACCGGAGACGTAAAAATTTGTTTTATCATTACCACCGCTAGCAGACAGATTGTATTTTTGTTGCCTTGGCTGCTCTCTTAAAATCTCATCAGACCAGTCGGTATCCGTTTCACCGTCCCA
>JBNJFN010000023.1:19223-20825 GCA_051746885.1 Bacteroidota bacterium
TGCAATTCATTCCATTCTTCGGCATTCAATGACTCGGGGCCGCTAACTGCAAGGTCATTATATCCATATTCAGCATTGAAATCAAACTTGGTTACCCCGCTTTGTCCACTCTTGGTGGTAATCACAATAACCCCGTTAGCACCTCTTGCTCCATAAAGGGCTGTTGCTCCGGCATCCTTCAGTACAGTAACATCCTCAATATCATTGGGATTCAAATTAGAAAGAATGTTCCCTGAAGTAGAAACCCGCGTATAGTCTCCTGAAACTACAGGAGTTCCATCTACTACAATTAAAGGCTCATTGTTGGCATTAATGGATCCAATACCACGAATACGAATCTGTTGTGCCCCACCTGGGGTACCTGAAACAGCAGAAGACTGCAGACCTGCAATATTACCCTGAAGTAACTGATCTACAGACTCCATGGTCACTCTTTCCAGTTGCTCGGACTGTACATCACTCATTGAACCGGTAAACTCTCTCTTACGGGTTGTGCCATAACCTGTAACAACAACCTCTTCCATTTCCTGAACAGAGGGTTCCATCTCCACATTAATCGTGCTACGCCCCTGAATGGAAACTTCCTGAGTTTGCATTCCTACGAAGCTAAATACAAGCGTTTCTGCATCGGACGGCACTTCCAGCGAATAGTTGCCATCCATGTCTGTTGTTGTTCCAATCGTTGTCTGACTTTGAACAACCACAGACACCCCTGGAATCGGCTCCTCAGTCTCTGCATTGGTGACCGTTCCAGTAATCTGATTCTGTGCTGAGGCCGAGAATCCGACAAACAACACAAACATCAATAAATAGGTTAGTTTTCTCATAGACATAAATTTTAGAATTAGGGTTAAATATAGATTTTATCTTGGTTCAAAAATATGAAATTTTTTGAATTTTTAACAAAATATTTTTTTTACTCCTATATAAAACATATCCCGTTTGCAATAAGATTAAAATTCAAGGATTCAAAATAATTACCCCAAATCACGAAAATTAATTTACTATAAATAAAACATCCCGATAAGTATATACCGGGACATTTATAACCAATTTTTTGTAAAAACAGGAACGGTTCCATTCACATTTTTTCTTCTATCTTTTTCAAGAGTTCTTTTTCCTTTTCTTCGGTTTTCCATTCTATTGTCTTTCCTTTACGGATCATATCTTTTGTAAAAGCCTCATCTTCCAGGTCTTTGGCATTGACACGTATATTCATGAAAGCACCTTTTACAGCAGAACGTACAGCTAGTGCGCCAACGCCTGCATCTGTCACAGAATTGGGGTTTCCATGTTCTATCATGGCTTCAATCACCTCTAATGCATTATAGGCTTTTTCCATGATTTTATAAGGCACCATGATGGCATTTTTCGTAGCTTCCCGGATGGCCTGATTTCTTTTTTCTGTTTCTTCATCTGTTTTTTGAGGCAGTCTAAAAGCCTCGATAATTTTATTAAAGGCCTTTGTATCTTCATCAACCAGGTTGGTTAACTCAGCCTGCAGCGCGACACCCTTCTCCGCCCAATTGGAGAACTCTTCCCAGCGGTCATCCCATCCCCTTTTGTGGGAAGAGATATTGGCCACCATGGTTCCCAATGCCG
>JBNJFN010000024.1:0-20403 GCA_051746885.1 Bacteroidota bacterium
TCGCTTATATATAGTTCCACCTTATGCGTTTTTGCTTTTGAAAGCCTGTTTTTGTCGATTTTGTAGGTTAACAGATCATTTTTCGGATCATACTCGAACAGGGCCCATTCTCCGTCTATGAATCCATTATAGTGTTTGATGCCGGAAAGCTCATCTTTTATTTTAAAACTGATTTTTTTGTTATTCGATACAATAGGAGTAATGGTAGGCTTTTCGTTATCCACCATTATAATGTACTTTCCGAATTTATTGACTTCGGCCGAAATGAACCCATTGACTTTTTCACTTCCTGCATAAGTGTGTTCATCCTCTTCAATATGGGCAATGAAAGCTTTCTCCTTAAGGCCTGCAGGTAAATTCCCGGTTTTTATGGATAATGTATAATTTTTATGAACAGGGGTGTATTTGTTATGTATCCGATGCAGGTCAGAATAGAACTTGTCCCCTTCCATCTTCTGCTTTTCGTATTCAAAATACACGGTATCGTAAAATGCATTTTTCGGAAAATGCACCTGCACGCCCTCTTGTTTGAAATAATTTTCCTTGTTATAAGGCATAACCTTAGCACAGGCCTGTTTCTCATCTTTGGGGGGATGATTATACTTTGATTCGGAAGTACCCTGAACCTCGAAGCTCAGGGTAGAGGTATTACCATGTATATCTGTTACTTCATAGCGAACCTGGTGGTTGGTATCGGTATTGAAATTGTAATATCCATCGTTCCTGAGAAATTCATAGATGCTTAAATTGTTGTGAGGCTGAACAAAAGATTTTTGCAATGTATTGTTGTTCCTTATTTTTGCCTCATAGTCGATCAGGCTGTTAATATAACGGCTCTCTGCGAAGGAAAATTCATCCATGTTATGTTTATAAATCAGCGTACTGTCAATATACAGTTTGAGTGTATAGATTCCGCACCAGTTAGGAGTTCCGTTGAAGAAATCAAACGTTCTTATGCCAAACCCAACAGGGCCGTGCAGTTTGAGTTTGTTTTCATCCGCTATCTTATAATGGTTGTTCCGTGAGGATACTGCCTCCAGTATGAGTTTTTCGTTTTTTCCGTTGATGATGCTGTGATTGTTGCGTGGATAAACGGCCAGGTTGAAAATTTTTGGGGCTATGTTGTCGTGAACCTCGAATTGATATTGTAATGGGTTGATAGGATGCTGATTGTTTATTTTTCTTACTTCGAAATGAAGGTGGGGCCCATCGGAGCTACCACTGTTTCCTGTATAGCCGATTAATTCACCTTTTTTAACCTGGAATTGTTCTTTCCCGGGAAAGAGTTGTATCTCAAAAGTTTGGTTTTGGTATTGACGGTCTTTTATATAGGATGCTATTTGATCGCTGAAAGCTTTAAGATGTCCGTAAACAGAGGTAACTTCCTTTTCAGGATGATGAATATAAATTGCTTTTCCATATCCGTTGGCCGCTACTTTAATCCTGGAAACATAGCCGTCTGCAATGGCAAATATCTTCTGGCCTGAAACGCCCTGGGTCTTGAAATCAATCCCGGCATGGAGGTGATTTGATCTGAGTTCTCCAAAACTGCCCGATAGCCTTAACGGGATTTCAAGGGGAGGATGGAATTCCCCGTTTGTAATGTTGCTTGTTTGGGTAAAGGTAGGCCCAATAAACACAAATTGAAGTAGTAACAACGCCAGGGGGAATAATTTGATACATTTCATAGAATGATACCTGATTGATGTAAAAAGAACAAATCTAATATTATTTCGAATTATTAAAAAAGCCCGGGGTTTATTTTTTTATTTCCGAATCCTGTATTATTTTTGTAAAATAGAAACCATAAGAAGAATGGAGAATGTGGATCAAAATACCGTGGATGAACTTAAAGTGAAGGTAAGGAAACTGATGGAGCTTTATGAGCGTTCAAAATCTCACAACATCCAACTTCAAGAAGAAAATGAAAATTTAAAAAAAGAATTAGAACGAAAAAAAGCTGAAATAGCCGGATATGAGGAAAAATACAACAATCTGAAGCTGGCAAAAAGCCTGGCATCAGCAGAGTCACCTCATGAGGCTAAGATTAAAATAAACAGAATTGTGCGGGAAATTGATAAGTGTATAGCACTTTTAAACAAATAGGCAATATTAGGTAAAAGTATATGGCAGAGGATAAATTATCAATCAGAATAAATCTTGCAGATAGGTATTATCCGCTGAAGATAGAAGCAAAGGACGAAGAACGGATACGTACGGCTGCAAAATTGATAAATGAGAAAATATTGCAATACAAACAACGTTATACAGATAAGGACAATCAGGATTTTTTGGCAATGGCCGCGTTGCAGTTTGTTATTAAATACCTGGAGAATGAAGAAAAGGCGGATAATCAACCTATTATGGAAGATTTGAAGGAATTGAACGAGGAATTGGAAGCATACTTTAGAAATACGAAATAAACGTTCTTTAAATATTAAGAGATACCCGCATAGTTCCTTAATGGCTGAAAAACTCAACACTTATCAAATTGGAGCCAACGCTCAGACGGGCAAGAGCAGGCCCCAGCCCCGCCATCGGCGGGGATCCTTTCGCTTCTAGCGGAAGGACAGGGGAAGTTCGACCTCGGATGGCAGCTCCACCCATGTCGATACAGGGGTTTTTAAACAGCATTAAGGTTACTTATGCGGGTTTTTTTATTAATTAAATCTTACTTAAAATTATATTCATATGATAACAACACAAATATTTGGAACAATCTCTCATTTGACTCTGTATATCATCATCGGAGTTGTTGCTTTTGTTGCAGGAGGATTTCTTTCCTACTTTCTGTGGCAAAAAGCATTAAAGAAAAAGAGAGATGAAATAATAGACGATGCTAAGAGCGAAGCAGAGGTCATAAAGAAAGATAAGATTCTACAGGCTAAGGAGAAGTTTCTGCAGTTGAAATCGGAACATGAGAAAGAGATTAATGAGCGGAATAATAAAGTACAGGTCGCGGAAAACCGCATAAAGCAGAAAGAGAACAGCTTGTCGCAGAAGATGGAAGAAACGGAACGGAAGCGTAAAGAGCTGGATGCCATTCGAGATAATTTGCAGAATCAGATTGATGTGGTGGAAAAGAAGAATGAGGAGCTGGATAAGCTACGCAAACAGCATATAGAGCAGCTTGAGACCATCTCCGGTTTATCTGCAGAAGAAGCAAAGAATCAGCTTATGGAATCGCTCAAAGCAGAAGCAAAAACTGAAGCGATGTCCACGATGAATGAAATTGTGGAAGAGGCGAAGATGAATGCCAATAAGGAAGCCAAACGCATCATTGTTCAGACTATTCAGAGGGTAGCTGCTGAAACTACCATTGAAAACGCCATTACGGTATTTAATATAGATAACGACGAGATCAAAGGAAGAATCATTGGAAGAGAAGGAAGGAACATCCGTGCTCTCGAAGCCGCAACAGGTGTAGAGATAATTGTTGATGATACCCCCGAAGCCATAACCCTTAGCGCATTTGATCCCATCAGGAGAGAAATAGCCCGTCTTTCTCTGCATCAATTGGTAACAGACGGCAGAATACATCCCGCAAGGATTGAAGAGATCGTCAAAAAAACCGAAAAACAAATTGAGCAGGAAATCAATGAAGTGGGCAAAAAAGCAACCATTGACCTCGGAATACATGGATTGCATCCTGAATTGGTCCGTCTTATCGGAAAGATGAAGTACCGGTCTTCTTATGGCCAGAATCTGCTTCAGCATTCCCGCGAAGTGGCTAACTTATGCTCCATTATGGCTTCTGAGCTGAACCTGAATACCAAATCGGCCAAAAGGGCAGGGCTCCTGCATGATATTGGGAAAGTACCGGATGATGAACCGGAATTGCCACACGCCTTGCTGGGAATGAAGCTGGCTGAAAAATATAAAGAAAAGCCAGAGGTAGCAAATGCCATAGGTTCTCACCATGAGGAAACCGAAATGAATAGTTTGATCGCTCCTGTGGTTCAGGTTTGTGATGCCATATCAGGAGCCCGGCCAGGTGCACGACGTGAAGCTGTGGAATCCTATATTCAGAGGCTTCGTGATTTGGAAGAACTGGCATTGTCATTTGATGGGGTGACAAAAACTTATGCCATTCAGGCCGGCCGTGAACTTCGTGTGATCGTTGGAAGCGATCAGGTGAATGACAATCAGGCCGATAAGTTGTCTTATGAGATTTCTAAGCATATTGAGAATCAGCTTACCTATCCGGGTCAGGTGAAAGTTACCGTGATTCGCGAAAAACGAGCTGTCAATTACGCCAAGTAAATTCGGATATACCACAATAGGTCACACACCATATTGAATATTTTGAAAAGAACCTGTATAAGTTGCAGGTTCTTTTATATTGAATGGGGACGGGAAATTGCACAATTTATTTATATTTGTATAACGCAAAATTCCATTCTATGAGACAAATCAGCATGGTAGATCTGAAGACCCAGTATCACCGGATAAAAGATGAAATAGACGGGGCCATTCAGGATGTACTGGAATCGACGGCCTTTATAAAAGGTCCACAGGTAAAAGCATTTTCCAAACATTTGGCCGAGTATCTTAATGTGCAACATGTGATCCCCTGCGGCAATGGCACAGATGCACTTCAGCTCGCGCTAATGTCACTTGATCTGAAACCGGGAGATGAAGTGATTACCCCCGATTTTACCTTTATTTCTACGGTCGAGGTGATTAAGTTGCTGGGCCTTAAACCGGTTTTTGTTGATGTAAACCGGCAGGATTTTAATATTTCGGTGGATGAGCTCCGTGAAGCCATCACAGAAAGAACAAAAGTGCTGATACCGGTCCATCTCTTCGGGCAATGTGCCAATATGGACGAGATTAACCGGCTGGCCAGGGATAATGATATGGTGGTGATTGAAGATGCTGCCCAGTCCCTGGGGGCTGATTATTTTACTGACGGTAAATACCAAAAGGCCGGTACAATTGGTGATATCGGATGTACTTCCTTCTTCCCCTCGAAAAATCTGGGATGTTTTGGAGATGGTGGTGCCGTAATTACCAATAATCCTGATTATGCGGATAAAATAAGCACCATCGCCAACCATGGGTCTCATAAAAAGTATTACCATTCCAGGGTGGGGATCAATTCCAGATTGGATACACTTCAGGCCGCTATTCTTGATGTTAAATTACGGTATTTAGATCAATTCAATCAGGCACGGCAAAAAGCAGCCGAATATTACAACAGGGAACTGAAGGACCTGGATCAGCTAACCCTGCCGTTCGTTACCGGTAAGTCAACCCATATATATCATCAGTATACGCTGATTCTTGAAGGAGAATCAAACCGGGATGATTTTAAAGAATTTTTAAAGTCTGAAGGCATACCATCCATGGTTTACTATCCCGTTCCCATGCATCTCCAGGAGGCATTCAACGAAGGAAAGTATTCCGAAGGCGACTTTCCTGTTTCCGAAGAACTTTGCCGCTCGGTGCTGTCTATCCCCATGCATACTGAAATGGATGAGGAGCAATTGAATTATATTACCGAAACCATTAAACAATATTTTGCGTCATGAACGAACAATCCTACTTTGCGCATGAAACAGCAGTCATTGATGAAGGTTGTGAAATAGGAAAAGGAACAAAAATCTGGCATTTTTCCCATGTTATGCCCGATTCCAAAATAGGTGAAGGATGTAATCTGGGCCAGAATGTAGTGGTTTCTCCGCATGTGGAGCTGGGAAATAATGTAAAGGTTCAGAACAATGTATCGATTTATACAGGAGTTATCTGCGAAGATGATGTTTTTCTGGGGCCATCCATGGTATTTACCAACATCAGCAATCCCAGGAGCGCTGTTGTGAGAAGAGGTCAATACGAAACCACCCGGGTAAAAAAAGGTGCCAGTATTGGGGCTAATGCAACTATTATTTGCGGACATGATATTGGCGAATATGCTTTTATCGGTGCAGGAGCCGTGGTGACCAAAGATGTGCAACCCTATGCATTGGTTCTGGGTAATCCTGCCCGCCATGTTGGTTGGATGAGTGAATACGGTCACCGGCTGCATTTTGACGATGCAGGAGTAGCTGTTTGCCCTGAAAGTAAGGAAAAATATAAGCTTGAGGATGGAAGGGTTTATAAACTTTAAATAAAGAGCTCCACGTCATTGTAATAAATGATGGCACCATGGTTCACGAACGGGGTGGATCAGTTTCCCCGGAAGGAATATTCCGGCTGATCAAAAAGGAGGATTTTCTTTGGATGGAAAGGTATTAACTGCCTTACGATCTCATTACCAATGGAACCGGCTGCTCCCGTGACTATTATGGTTTTGTCTTGCACCTGGCGTTTGATCAGTTTCTCATCAAGAATGACTGGCGTTGTTTCTATGAGGTCTTCGATTTCAAAAGGGTAGGGGTGATTGCTCCAAATCTTCATAACAGCATCAAATCTGACTGTTTTCTTCTAATATGCTGTATAATTGATTCAATTCCTCAATTTTATCCGGGTAGCCCATCCTGTCGTATGAATAAATCAAATTGCTGATCAATCGCTGAATGGTTTCTATGTTGGAACAGGGAAGGTAATATTCCTTTTGGGGTTTCAAGTCCTGTTGTTTGATGAAATAATCTATTTCTTTTTTCCCCAGTATAGCCCCTTTATTATAAGGATTGATGTAAAACAGCATCTGGTTTTTCGGATCGTTGCTTTCGGTATATTCATTTTTGTAGCCTACAATGAAATTTTTGGGAAGGTTTACCCCGTATATAGGTATATTCAGTTTTTCTGCCAGAGAAGAATATAAAATGGACAGCGTGATGGGATTCCCTTTTTTGGTTTCAAGTACATGGTTGATGTAGTTGTTTTGCGGGGCATAGAAATTGGCTGCATTGTTTGAAAATCCATAGATTTTAAAAAGGATGTGATTGATGATACGAACCTTTTCCAAAGCGGTCAAATTTTCGTTGATTTCCAGCCAAATATCTTTTTTTATGGTTTCAAGTTTGTTGTGATAATATTCATAGTTTAACTCGGGGTATTGGTGTTTGGCCACTAAAAATGCACCTTCAAACAAGTCATTGCCGCCAGTTATTACCCATTCTCTCAGGTTATTCTTTGCAGAATTCAACTGTATTTCCTGTATCAGGTTTTCCAGGCGGGTTTGGATTTTTTCATCAAATGATAGTTCCCAGGCTTCTTCCAGTTGAGGGATTACCTCGTATCCCTGATCGAGCAATCTTCCGGACACCTGGTTGTAGATATCTTCATTCGGGTCATCCAGAAGTTTTACAAGGGCTTTTATTTCATCTGCTGTTAGTTTATTCAATTGTGTATGGTTTTTAAATGTTTTCCAATACTTTTTTTGTTAAGTTTTGCATTACAGGTTGATAATCGCCAATGTATTCGTTTGTGACCCGGTTAGCTATGATGGCGCACACCGTTAAAGCCTCATGACCTAACGCTTTTGACAAAGAATAAATGGCAGAACTTTCCATTTCGTAATTGGTGATGCGTAAATTTTCGAACCGAAAATTGCGGATTTTATTGTTCATTGTTTCATCAGCCAGGGGCACTCTCAGCTTTCTGCCCTGCGGACCGTAAAAGCCCGGAGCAGATATGGTCATTCCCTGAATAAATGTTTTATCTTGAAATTTCTTCAGAAGTTTTTCAGAAGCATTTGTAACATAGGGATAACTCAAATTCTGACTCCAGTTAAAATGACTTTTGAGGCTTTTCTCAATATTTCGGTTTTCATCGCTCTGATTTAATTTGTAAAAATGAGACAGATTATCAAAACCGATGGATTTTTTTGTGATCACGAAAGCGCCGTTAGGAATATCTTCCTGGATTGATCCGGAGGTGCCTATTCTGATAATATTGAGCGGTTGAATGGTGTCTTTTACTACCCTTTTGGTAAGATCTGTATTTTTCAGAGCATCCAGTTCATTCATCACAATATCAATGTTGTCCGGTCCTATGCCTGATGAGATTACCGAAATGCTTTTATTTTTATAGGTACCTGTGATGGTCCTGAATTCCCTGTTCTGTTTTTTGATTTCTATATGATCGAAATATTCCCCGATGAGGTCCACTCTTCCGGGGTCTCCTACCAGAATAATGTTATCCGCAATATCGCCGGGGAAAAGCATGAGATGAAAAATGCTTCCGTCACTATTGGTTATCAGTTCCGAGGATTTCATGATTATTATTCCGGGTTTTATTGTTCAAAGCTATTCATTTTTATAGAATTCTACAATATTTTTTCATACAGGCTGCAAATGACAAATTTTTTATAATATTTGTGGTCACTGGTAAATTTAAACATGAAAACTATGAGACTCATTAAGATTATTTCAACACTTTTTTTAGCAACCTTGTTGTTCGGTTTTTATAATGCATTCGCCCAGGATGAGGATGGTTATGACTTCACCATGATTAAGAAGATTGATGCCACTTCGGTAAAAAACCAGCACCGGACAGGGACCTGCTGGAGCTTTTCAGGCATTTCCCTGCTTGAATCGGAGATGATGAGAAAAGGCAAGGATTCAACAGACCTTTCGGAAATGTATATTGTAAGGCATACCTATTCTGAAAAGGCTGAAAAATATGTACGTTTTCACGGTAATTTGAATTTCTCCGCTGGTGGTGCTTTCCATGATGTAACTAATATGATCGACAAATATGGAATAGTTCCCGAATCGGCTTATCCCGGATTGGAATATGGAACAGAGAAACACAATCACGGAGAGATGGATAATGTTTTAAAAGGATATGTGGATCAGGTTATTGAGAATGAAAACGGGGAATTGACTCCGGTTTGGCAAGAAGGATTCGTGGAAGTTCTGGAGACTTACCTGGGAGAAAAGCCCGAGACCTTTACCCATGAAGGAGAACAATATACCCCCCGGTCTTTTGCAAAGGAATACGTAGACCTTGACCCCAATAATTATGTGGAATTGAGCTCTTATACCCATCATCCGTTTTATACTAAATTTATACTGGAAGTACCCGATAATTGGGCATACGGCCAGGTATATAATTTGCCTTTGGATGAGTTGATGGAGGTTATGTATAATGCCATTGATGAAGGTTATACAATAGCTTGGGCTGCCGATGTGAGCGATAAGGGTTTTTCCTGGAATAATGGCGTGGCTATCGTTCCTGCCAAAGATCTTGAAGATATGACGGATACAGAAAGAGCCAGGTGGGAAGAGCTGACTGAAGCGGAAAAACAACAAAGACTTTATGATTTCGATGAACCCGGAAAAGAAAAGGATATAACCCAGGAAATGCGGCAGAAAGCTTTCAATAATTATAATACTACCGATGATCATGGAATGCATATAACAGGACTGGCTGAAGATCAAGACGGAACGAAGTATTTCTATGTAAAGAATAGCTGGTCCGGTGAGAACCACATTTACGACGGGTATTTATATGCATCCGATGCTTACGTGCGCTATAAAACCATGGATATTATGGTTCACAAAGATGCCATACCCGGAGATATAGCTGAAAAATTGGGATTATAATCTGGCAGCACTATAAATACTGATTAGAAAAGCACCAAATATCAAGCATCAAATTCCAAACAATATCAAATTTTCAATGATCAATGTTCAAAATAACCCAAATAGGAGTTTTCCGTTTTGGATTTTAAGCATTGGAGTTTGGTATTTATTTGGAATTTGGTGCTTGATATTTGGCATTTAATATTTCCCCGTGTTTATGTTCAACAGCAGAAGTTTCACTAATAAGATGATTCTATGAACGCGGGTGGTGTTCAATGATCGTGGTTCTCAGGTATTCCCTGTCAAGGTGTGTATAGGTTTCGGTAGTGGTAATAGATTCATGTCCCAGCATTTCCTGAATGGCTCTTAAGTCTGCTCCCCCTTCGATAAGATGCGAGGCAAAGGAATGCCGGAATGTGTGAGGACTGATATTTTTGGTTATGTTGGCCTTTTCAGCCAGCTTTTTGATTATCAGGAAAACCATTACCCGGGTTAGCTGTTTTCCTCGCCGGTTCAAAAACAGAATGTCTTCATAATTCTTATCGATATTGAGTTTTTTCCGGTCTTCCAGGTACAGATTGATTTCTTTGATGGCCTTTTGGCTCACCGGCGTGAGCCTTTCCTTGTTGCCTTTACCGATTACTCTGACAAAGCCTTTATTAAAATACAGGTTTGATATACGAAGATGAATCAGCTCGGATACCCTAAGCCCGCAACTATACAAGGTTTCAATGATGGCTTTATTTCTCTGGCCTTCAGGCTGGCTTAGGTCGATGGCGCTTATTATACTGTCTATTTCTTCAACCGTAAGTATTTCGGGCAATTTCCTGCCGATCTTTGGAGATTCGAGCAATTCAGTAGGATCTTTTTCGATATAGTTTTCTATCAATAAGTATTTGAAGAAGGCTTTAATTCCGGAAATCACTCTTGACTGGCTTGTGGGGCTCATGCCCAATTCATTGGCCCAGTGTAAAAAATCTTTTAAGTGTTCCAGGTCTATTTGATTAGGCCTTAAATGTTCCTTTCTGGCCTGAATATATTCCTGCAGCTTTTTTATGTCGTTCAGATAAGCATTAATTGAGTTGGAAGAAAGAGATCTTTCCAGTCTCAAAAAATTAATAAACCCTTTTATGGAAATTTCCCAACTTATCATATAATATTTTAACGAATAATGACAAGAAATTAATATGCTATATATTATTTTTGCTAAAATAAAAAATTATGTTTTGATTATGAAAATTCAAATTATAAACGGGCCAAATCTGAATTTACTAGGTGAGCGAGAGAAAGAAATATACGGTAACATCGGGATGAAGGAATATTTAAAGATTATACGGGAACATTTTAAGGATTTCCATATTGATTATTTTCAGAGTAATATAGAAGGTGAGCTCATCGATAAGATTCAGGAAGCGGCGAAAATATCCGATGGAATTGTATTGAACAGTGGAGGATATACCCATACGTCAGTGGCCATTCGCGATGCTGTTGCCTCAGTAGCCTGCCCGGTGGTGGAAGTACATGTGTCCAACATATACAACAGGGAAAGTTTCAGACATACATCCCTGATTGCCCCAAAATGCAAAGGGTCAGTAATTGGCTTTGGATTGGACGGTTACCGTTTGGCAATTGAAAGCTTAAGATTTATTTATTCTAAAAAATCATGATTTTTTGATAACTTAGCAGAAAGGAATCTAGTTATGCCGAAAACAAAGATTGTAGCCACCATATCGGATAAGCAAGCTGATGTGGATTTTATTCAGTCCCTTTATGATGAAGGTATGAGTGTGATTCGTTTGAATACGGCCCACCAGAATCCTGAGCAAACGAAAATGATTGTGGACAATGCACGTAAAGTCTCTGAAAAAATAGCTTTGTTATTGGATACGAAAGGGCCGGAGCTCCGCACTACAGCATCACCCAATGAATTGTCAGTAAGTAAGGGTGACACACTATACGTGGAAGGGGATCCCGAAGGAGAGTCTGAGGGAGATCATCTCTATGTCAATTACGAAGATCTTGCAAAGGATGTTCCCGAAGGCAGTGAAATTCTTATTGATGATGGGGATATCAGTCTGACCGTTCAGGAAAAAAGTGAAAACACCCTGGTATGTCGTGTAAATGATACGGGAGTGATCAAACCCAGAAAAAGCATCAATATACCCAAGGTTAAGTTAAATCTTCCCTGCGTTACGGAGAAAGACAATCGCTATATCCATTTTGCCATGGAGCAGGAGCTTGACTTTATAGCCCATTCCTTTGTCAGGAGCAAAGAAGACATACTGGCTGTTCAGCATATTCTGGATGAACATGAAAGTGATATCAAGATCGTAGCCAAGATAGAGAACCAGGAAGGGGTGGACAACATTGATGAAATTCTGGATTATGCCTATGGAATTATGGTGGCCAGGGGAGATCTTGGTATAGAGATACCCTATGAAAAGATCCCGGGGATCCAGAAGTACTTGGTTAACAAATGTATCGAACGAAGACGACCTGTAATCATCGCTACACAAATGCTGCATTCAATGATTGAAAATCCCCGGCCTACCAGGGCTGAGGTCACCGATATTGCCAGTGCCATCTACGGTCAGGCTGATGCTGTTATGCTTAGCGGAGAGACGGCATTCGGAAAATATCCCGTAGAATCCGTCCGCACCATGTCGAGGGTAGCCAAAGAAGTGGAGGATTCAAAAGAACCTTTTTATAACGCGCCTGACTATGTTCTCAACAATGAGGTGACAGCTTATTTGTGTAAATCAGCCGTAAAGGCTTCCATTAGGCTTAATGCCAAAGCTGTTATTGCCGATACCACTTCAGGTAAAACCGTTAGAAGCCTTTCCGCCGCAAGAGGTAAGAAACCGGTATATGCTCAGTGTTACTTACGCAAAACCATGAGAGAACTGCAATTGTCCTACGGAGTTTATACCGATTTTATGAAACCCCGCAGCACTTCGCATGATTTTTTGAAATCTGCCATTTCTAACCTGAAACAATATCATCATTTTAGGGATGATGATTTGGTTGTGGTTATAGCCGGTAATTTTGGAAGAAGTGCCGGCGCTACTTATATTGAGATAGGAAGCCTTGAGAATCTGTTGGGAGCCTCTGATATCGTATAAAAATGGCACGGTTAAATTAGGTTCTGTCACCACATTTTTTTCATCAGTCATATAATCCGGGTAATGAACATTCAACTGTCAAAATCCATATACAGTGAATCCCCCATCCACGCTGATGCATTGGCCGGTAATGAACTTGGCAGCCGGCATACACAGATAGGCTGCCAGGGAAGCAACATCCTCCGGATCGCCAACTTTCCTCATCGGTGTTCTGGAGATTACTTCTTCATAATATGATTTGTCTTTCAGAACTTCATTGGCCAGGGGTGTTTTGATATACCACGGTGCAATGGCATTGACCCGGATATTGTCTCCGGCCCATTCACATGCCAGATTTTTGGTGAGCTGTATCATGGCAGCTTTGGTCATCCCATATATGGATCCGGTTTTAAGGTGCTTTTGGCCGGCCACCGATGAGACATTGATTATGGAAGCCCCTGCCGATTTTCTGAGCAGTGGGAGTGCATGTCTGCTCATTTCAAATGCAGAGGTAAGGTTGGTTTGAATGATCTTGTCATATTCCTCCCTGGTATATTCTTCGGTTTTTTTTCGGATGTTCATTCCAACATTATTAACCAGAATATCCAGTTTTCCGAATTTTTCTTCCACATACCCGGTTATCTTTCTATAAGCCTCCTTCTGACTCAAATCCTGCTGTATTCCGATCAGCTTTTCTCCTTCCTCTTCTTCCATCTTTTTAATATCTCCCTGCGAGCGGGCAATCACGCAAACCCAGGCCCCAAAAGAGAGGAATTCCCTGGCTATGGCTGCACCAATTCCTTTTGTGCCGCCCGTTACTATGGCAATTTTGTTTTCCAGTGTCCATCTTGTTTTCATACGTGTTTTTTTATGGTGATTATCCCTGTGTCAACTTTGGTAAACCGCCCTATTTTACCGGCGTGCTGAATTCCTGCCTCATGCAGGTCTGAAATGATCTGTTCTTCATATTCTGCAGGAACAGCAAACAGCAGTCCACCGGATGTTTGCGCATCACAGAGTATGTATTGCTCAGTTTGGGAAATATTATCGTCCCAGTTTATTTTATTTTGAAGGAAGCTCAAATTGTTCCGGGTACCTCCGGGGATAATACCGCCACCGGCAAATTCCCATACTTCCTGAATAACCGGAACTTTGTTGGCATATACATCGGCATCGATCTTTTCGGGAGTAGTCATCTCACTCAAATGACCCAAAAGCCCAAATCCTGTTACATCAGTGCATGCATGCACCGGATAATGCCTTATTATTTCGGCGGTTTTGTTGTTGAGCGCTGTCATGGATGCGGTAAGCTTTCGTCGCACTTCCTCACCGGCCAACCCCTTTTTCAGGGCTGTTGCCAGTACTCCGGTTCCTATGGGCTTGGTAAGAATCAGGGAGTCTCCTTTGTGGCCTCCAGAATTTTTCCAGATTTTTTCGGGATGCACCGTGCCGGTGACCACCATTCCGTATTTGGGTTCATGATCTTCTATAGTATGTCCCCCGAGAATATTGATACCCGCTTCCCTGGCTTTCTCTCTTGCCCCGTCAAGAATCTCCTGTAATAATGAGATAGGAAGCCGTTTAGAAGGGAATCCAACAATGTTCAGACCAAACAAGGGTATGGCTCCCATTGCGTAGAGGTCACTCAAGGCATTGGCAGCAGCTATGGCCCCAAAATCATATCCGTTGTCAACAATAGGGGTAAAGAAATCCAGTGACTGGACAATCGCTGTATCGTCTGTAATTTTGTAAACGGCGGCATCGTCAGAAGTCCGTGTGTCGGCAAGTATATTCGGGTCATTGGTGAGGGGTATGTTGCTGAGCAACTTTTCCAGTTCCTGGGGCCTTAGTTTGCAGGCACATCCTCCTCCCTCAGTATAATGAGTAAGTTTTATCCGGCCGGATTCTGTCTGTAATGGTTCTCCTTCGGATTTCATCGGTAAAACTGTATCAGTGACGATCTGTGCGCTGTGTTTGATCTCTTCCCGGGTAGTATCCTTGCCTGTTGAAAACCGGAGTGTGCCCATGGCATACTTTTCTTCAAGACCTATGGCCCGGAGGACAGGTGAAATATCAATACTGTCGGTATGGCAGGCAGCTCCGGCGGATGCCGCTATTCCCCTGTCGGAAAGTTCATTCAACAGGAGATTGCCTTTCATGTTGGGAAAACTTATGGAGAGGGTGTTGGGCAGACGCTTTTCAGGGTGGCCGTTCAGCTTGATATCTGGAAGGCTGTTTTGAAGGTATTGATGGAGCAGGTCCCTGGTTTCCTTCATATTTTTTGAATGTTCTGCCAGGTCCCTTTGGGCTTTCTCACAGGCTTTGCCTAACCCGGCGATTTCAATTACATTTTCCGTGCCGGCTCTCAGATTTCTTTCATGATCAGCGCCGTGTATCAGCTTTTCCAAATGAACGCCATCTCTCATATACAGCGCTCCGACTCCCTTTGGAGCGTAAAGCTTATGCCCTGTAATAGATAACAGGTCTACTCCGATCTTTTTCACATCAACGGGGATTTTCCCTACTGACTGGGCTGCATCTGTATGAAAGAGTATATGATGGTCTTTTGCCGTTTGAGCAATCTCTTCAACCGGTTGAATGGTGCCAATTTCATTGTTGGCGTGCATGATGGTGATCAAAATGGTTTCCTGCTTAATGGCTTCTTTTAACTCATCCATACGGATCAGGCCATATTCATTCACAGGGAGATAAGTAACGGAAAAACCATTGTTTTCCAGGTATTTGCATACTTCTGTTACAGCAGGATGCTCTATTTCGGAAGTAATGATATGGTTCCCTTTATGCCTGCGGGCAAAGGAAGCCCCTTTGATTGCATGGTTGTTGGATTCTGTACCGCCACTGGTAAAAACGATTTCGTGGGGCCGGCCGCCGATTAAATCAGCAACCTGTTTGCGGGCCCTTTCCACAGCTTTTTTCGCTTCAATGCCAAACTGATGCACGCTTGACGGATTGCCGAAGTATTGATCAATGAAAGGTTTCATGACCCTGGCTACTTCTTCGTCAATGGGCGTGGTGGCATTGTAATCCAGATAAACTTCCATTGGTAGTTTTTCACAAATCTAACAATTCTTTCTTAATAATATCAGACTGAATTTCCTCCGTCTTTTCAGGACATTGCTTTTGGAAAACTCCTTATATGATATTCCCTGTGGAGTTTCATGTTCCTGTTTTTAATTTTTTGTCAAGTAATATTGTCAGTATATAAATTTATTTTATGACAATGTGGCACTAAATTGTAGTTGGCATATCATTTGATCCTTTTAGGATGAAAACATAAATAAAATGGTCAGCCAGAAAAAAGTTATGTCGAACCAAAAAAGAAAGGAGGATAGCAATATGATACCCATGTTAAGAAATAAACGATTTCTGCCAAGCTTTGATGACGATGTGTTTGGCAAGGATTTTCTGAAAGACTTTTTCGATTTTGAAAGCAATCCGAGTGTACCGGATGTGAACGTAAAGGAAAGCAAAGATCAGTACACCATTGAAGTAGCTGCACCGGGAATGGATAAAAAGGATTTCAATGTAGATGTTCAGAACAATATGCTGGTAATTTCCTCTGAAAAAGAAAGCAAAGATGAAAGCAAGGAGGATAAGAATTACTTAAGAAGAGAATTCAGCTATACATCATTCCAAAGATCCTTTAGTATTCCTGAAACTGTGGATGCGGACAATATTAAAGCCAAGTATGATAATGGTGTACTTTATGTAGAGCTTCCCAAGAAGAAAGAAGCTGTTGAAAAAACATCCAAACAAATCAAAATCGAATAGTCAGCAGGATTAAATCTGAAGGTATTAATTTGGGTAAGCCAATAAAATAACCGCTTAAAAACTAAGCGGTTATTTTATTATTATCAAAGAATGAGTTATATATAAATTCTTCTATAACTCTGAATATTTTTGAAAATTTATTTTTTCTTTTTCTAATAACAGTGAATTATATACATTTGCTGTTAAAGAACATATTTTTTCAATACATGCAAACAACTGCTTAATACGATGAGCGAAGACATTCAGGTTATAGATAAAATGTCCGTGTTTCGGGCACTCACAGATGAACAAAAAGACCGGTTGAAAGAAAAGAGTACGCTTGCACATTATAAAAAGAATGAAATCATCTATAAAGAAGGCGATAAGCCCACAGGCCTTCTTTTTCTTTCCAAAGGAAAGGTAAAAATCTATAAAGAAGGAGTAGGGGGGAGGGAGCAGATCGTCCGCATGGCGCGGCCGAATGGATTTATAGGTTTCCGCGCCTTATTTGCCAAACAGAACTATCTCGCTACCGCCGAAGCCATTGAGGAGTCGGAAATCTATACCATTGCAAAACAGACGCTCTTTGATACACTGAAAGAAAACGGTGAATTCGGACTTAAGATCATTGAATACCTGGCCTCGGAACTTGGATTCTCCACAACCCGTACAGTTACTTTAACCCAGAAACACATCCGGGGCCGACTGGCTGAATCCCTGATATTTCTGAAAGAAACCTATGGATTCGAGGAGGACGGGGCTACCCTGAAAGTCTATCTTTCCCGGGAAGACCTTGCCAATCTTTCCAATATGACCACCTCCAATGCCATCAGAACCCTCTCTTCATTCGCCCAGGAAAATATCATTTCCCTGAATGGAAGAAAGATCGAGATTCTTGATGATCATGAGCTGGAAAGGATCAGCGAACGGGGATGAGAAACCATCATTAGCATTGTGGCTCAGGTTGTTTCGTGCAATATATTATCTATATTCCTGGTGATTCTGCTGTTGTAAGGCCGGTCGGTATGGTTTAGGATGATGATTGTGCTGGTGTCATTAATAAATCGGATGATGCCGGTTCTGAAACCATTCCACTTGCCGTAATGATAAACCATCTTTTTCCCGTTGGATTCTTTTACCCTGAATCCAAATCCATAAGGATAGTGATTCCCGTTTTTTAGCTCAAGCAATCGAAATGCTTGCTTTTTGGTCTGTTCTGAGATGAGCTTATTTTCATAAAGTCCTTTATCCCACTTATAAAGGTCCATCACAGTAGAATATATGCCCTTGTCACCCACAGTTCCATCGTTTATGGTATAGGGGATGTTTCTGAAGTATTGTCCCCATTGGCGGTAACCATTTACATGTTGGTGGTTGTTTTTTCCGTAAGCGGTGCTGTAAACATAACTATTTTCCATATTCAGAGGGCCAAAGATGTTCTCTTCCATGAAGGCATCGTATCGCATCCCTGTGATGTTCTCTATCAGAGAAGCCAGTACCACATATCCCGTATTGGTATAGTGAAACCTTGTTCCGGGTTTAAAGTACAGGTTTAAGCTGTACGTGGCAAGCATATCCATAACATCATCGTTATAGGGAGGTCTGTCTTTGTTCCAGTGGTGCTCCAGTAACCACATATAATTGGCAAGTCCTGAAGTATGATTCAGCAAGTGCTTAATGGTAATGTCCTTATAGGGGAAATGATCTATGTATTGATGCACCGAATCGGAGTAATTCAATAAGCCCCGCTCCTTCAGTATCATGATGCCCATGGCAGTGAATTGTTTGGTTATCGAAGCCACCTGAAATATGTGATCATCGGTTAGGGGGGTGTTGTTTTCCGGATCGGAATAACCAAACGATTTGTTGTAAATCAGGTAGTTCTTGTGAGCCACCAGGACATTCCCCTGAAAATTGATGCTTTGATGATGTATGTTAAGGAAAGAATCGATTTTCTCTATTTTCTCATTGTAAATGAGTTGGGCCATATCCGATTCATCTATATTGTATTCCTCATGCTCCGCATTAATCGCTGAAGTAGGAAGGGTGACAGAAGTATAGGAAATGGGAAGAATGAAAATCCCCATCATCAATATGATTCCAATTAACGTGTTTAATCCTCCGAATTTTAGGGCTTTCATGCTTTTTCTCCGTTTAAGGGGTTAAAACTACGGTAAAATTTTATATGATTCAATGGTTGTTTGATATTTTTTTAGAAATAAGACAATTTTGTTTGTAATATACTCTATTGATTATCTTGCTTAGAAAATTCATATCAAATATTGTACATTTGTGTTAACACTGATGTAAGGTGAAATGTTCGGGTGTTTTGTATAAGCAATTATATTTGGGAAGTCTTCAATTCAAAAAAAGTAACAGAGATTGGGAAGAAAGAAGCGATTACGGGTTTACGAAGAGGTACCTATACTCGATATAGGAGCCGAAGGAAAGTCCATTGCCAGGGTTGACAATCAGGTTGTATTTGTGACCAAAGCTCTGCCTGGTGATGTAGTGGATCTAAAGATAACCCGGAAGAAGAAATCCTATATGGAAGGATTGCCTTTAAGGTTCCACAGGTATTCAGATAAGCGTGTCGAGCCTTTTTGTAAACATTTTGACTTGTGCGGGGGCTGTAAGTGGCAGGATTTGCCCTATGCCGAACAACTAAAGCATAAGAGGCAACAGGTAACCGATAACCTGGAGCGTATAGCAAAGGTTGATCTGCCGCCTGTAAGAGAAATTCTTCCTTCACCGGATACCAGGTATTACCGGAACAAAATGGAGTTTACCTTTTCCAATATTCGCTGGCTGAGAAAAGAAGAGATGGATTTGCCTGATGAGAATAAGGAGCTGAGGGGTCTGGGTCTGCATATTCCCGGCCGGTGGGATAAGATTGTGGATATTGAACATTGCTATCTGCAGAAGGAGCCTTCCAACAGGATCCGTCTGGCCGTAAAAGATTTTGCGATCAGCAACGGATATAGTTTTTTCGATCTGAAAAAACATGAAGGTCTCCTGCGCAATTTGATCATCCGTACTTCTTCTACAGACGAGGTGATGGTGATTTTGGTTTTTGCTTTTGATGATCCTTCTGCAAGGGAATCCATTCTGGATTATCTGAAGGAAAGGTTTCCTGAGCTTACTTCCCTGTTTTATATGATCAATCCCAAGGCCAACGATTCGATCTTTGACCTGGATCCCGTATTATATCATGGCAGGGCATTTATTTACGAAGCGATGGAAGGTTTGAAGTTCAAGGTGGGGCCTAAGTCGTTTTACCAAACCAATTCCAGGCAGGCATACGAGCTTTATAAGCTTGTAAGGCAGTATACTGATTTGCGGGGCAATGAAAGGGTTTACGATCTTTACACCGGCACCGGGACCATTGCCAATTTCCTGGCTCCGCATTGTAAACATGTGGTGGGTATTGAGTCGGTAAAAGAGGCCATAGAGGATGCCAGGCAGAATGCAGAATTAAACCGGCTTAACAATACCACCTTTATTCCCGGGGATATGAAGGAACTGCTGAATGAGGATTTGTTGGATCAATACGGCTATCCGCAGGTATTGGTAACCGATCCCCCCAGGGCCGGTATGCATAAGGATGTGGTCAGCAACATTCTCCATGCAGAACCGGCAAGGATTGTATATGTAAGCTGCAATCCCGCCACCCAGGCAAGGGATATTCACCTGCTGGACGAGAAGTACCGGGTAATGGATGTTCAGCCTGTGGATATGTTCCCACATACTTATCATGTGGAAAATGTGGTGTTGCTGGAAAAACGTTCCGTGTAGATAGTTTTCTGACCTATATAATCTAGAGGAATGATTTTCGTTCTCATTTTTGCGCAATAGGTTTTGGCGGATAAAATTATTGTTTTAGTTTTGCAACCGGAGGAATGGCGGAGTGGACGAACGCGGCGGTCTTGAAAACCGTTGACACCTTGCGGTGTCCGGGGGTTCGAATCCCTCTTCCTCCGCTAATACTGGAGGCTTCATGTCGGAATGAAGTCTCTATTTTTTTGGGAAACAAATAGGTTTGTTGAAGAGGGATCACG
>JBNJFN010000025.1:0-20371 GCA_051746885.1 Bacteroidota bacterium
CAAAAAGTTGATTTTTCTAGAGCGGGGTAACCTGGATGCTTCCCGCAAACCATCCCGCATTCATAAACTTCACTCTGTTCGTTTATGAATAATCCAGGTTAGCATTAAGCTATATGTGAATCACTTCATCGTATGCTGCAGCCGCTGCTTCCATTATAGCCTCGGACATGGTAGGATGGGGATGGACAGATTTTATGAATTCGTGGCCGGTAGCTTCAATTTTCTTACCCACCACAAGTTCAGAGATCATCTCAGTGACATGGGCACCGATCATGTGCCCTCCCAGCAATTCACCATATTGGGCATCGAATATAAGCTTTATAAAGCCTTCATTCTCACCTGCAGCACTTGCTTTTCCTGATGCAGTAAAGGGAAACTTCCCCACCTTGATCTCATACCCTGCTTCCTTTGCAGCCTCTTCAGTCATTCCAACTGAAGCTACCTCGGGTGAGGTATAAGTACAGCTCGGTAAGTTTCTATAATCCAAGGGTTCTGGGTTCTTTTCGGCTATTTTCTCCACACAGGCAATACCTTCAGCAGAAGCTACATGGGCAAGGGCAGGTCCCTGCACAATATCACCAATGGCATAAACCCCTTCCACATTGGTCCTGTAAAATTCATCCACTTTGACTTTTCCATTGTCCATTTCGATACCCATTTCCTCAACACCTAAATTTTCAAGATTAGGGGTGATCCCTACAGCCGAAAGCACAATTTCAGCTTCTTTGGTTTCTTCTCCTTTTTTGGTTTTGATGGTAGCCTTACAAAGTTCACCACTTGTATCTACCGATTCAATGGAAGCATTGGTCATTACCTTAATGCCTTTTTTCTTAAAGGACCGGGCCAGTTGTTTGGAGACCTCCTGATCCTCAATGGGTACTACACGGGGCAATACCTCCACCAGGATGACTTCCGTTCCGATTGAATTATAAAAATCAGCAAATTCGCTTCCGATAGCCCCCGAGCCAACAACGATAATCGACTTGGGCTGTTTAGGTAGGGTCATAGCTTCCCGGTATCCGATTATCTTTTCACCATCCTGCTTAAGATTGGGCAGTTCCTTAGATCTTGCCCCTGTGGCCAGTATAATGTGATTCGCTGAATAAGTTGCTGAATTGTTATCCTTATCACTTACTTCAACGGTGTTCTTATCAACCAGCTTGCCGGTTCCCTGAAGGTGCTCAATTTTGTTCTTTTTGAAAAGATACTGGATTCCCCTGCTCATACCCTCTGCTACTTTTCTGCTCCTGCTTACCATGGCTTCAAAATCGGGCTTAATCTCACCCTCAACGCTAATGCCATATTCTTTAGCCCTGTTAAAATTGTGATATACTTCTGCACTTCTTAGTAGCGCCTTGGTGGGTATACAACCCCAGTTAAGACATACTCCGCCAAGCTCTGCTTTTTCCACAACCCCTACTTTCATTCCCAATTGGGAAGCCCTTATTGCAGCAACATAACCACCTGGTCCGCTTCCTACAACTATCAGATCGTAATTCATAATGACAATGATTTATAAATTTTTATTCGTGTTTCTTCCTACTTGTGAATAACTATTAAAAATCTTAATTGTTCTAAACACCAGACTTATTTATATTCAAAGATCTGTTTTTCAGAAATAATACGAGCCTTACCAATGCAAACAATACCACCAGGGCAAAGATAATGGAAGCCCCTGATGGAATATCAAACTGATAGGAAAACAACAAACCACTGATCACTCCAACAAATGCCGTTAGAGTAGAATAATAAATCATCCTTTCAAATATTTGTGTAAAATGATTGGCAATTGCCTGGGGAATGGTCAAAAGCGAAATCAACAGAATAATTCCGACTACTTTTATATTGATCACAATGGTAAGGGCCACAAGACTTATCAATATATTCTTCATGGTATTGACGGGCAAATCAAAAACCCTGGCATAACTTTCATCAAACGAGATAAACAGTATGGTATGGTAAAACAAGATAAAAAACAAGATGATCACCATGGACAGGAAAGCCATGAATATCAAATCGCCAGTTGAAACGGAAAGAATACTTCCAAAAAGATAGGTCATCAGGTTGGGAGCATAACCAGGGGTAAGATAAATAAAAATAACCCCCAGAGCCATGCCTAATGACCACCATATACCGATCATGGAATCATATCTTACCTCCCCTTTTCTGGAGAAAAATTCAATGCCCAGTCCTGAGATGATACTAAAAACTGCTGCGCCTAATATAGGATTGATCCCCAGGTAATATCCCATACCTATGCCTCCGAATGATGAATGGGTTATTCCCCCGCTAAGAAAAACAATACGGTTAGAAACAATGTAAGCGCCGATAATCCCACAGGTGATGCTTGAAAAAACTGCAGCCCACAGTGCATTGACAAAAAAATCATATTGAAACAGTTCTGTTATCATTATTTGTCATGTTTTTTTAGCACGGTATGAGGCAAATCACCATGGGTAATTAACTGAATCGGACAATTATAAGCCGAAAGCTGCTTTTCCGAGATCACATTGGAACGATGATAGTGAAATTCCCGGTTTACACATGCTATGGTTTTTACATATGGAGTTATGGTACCGATATCATGACTGACCAGAATAATGGCCATTTGCTTATTGAACTCCCTGAGCTGCTCATAAAGTTCGCCCTCAAATTTATTGTCCACAAAAGTGTTCGGTTCGTCCAGAATAAGGAGCTTGGGGGTGGAGATGATTGCCCGGCACAGATAAACGCGCTGCATCTGGCCTCCGGATAACTCACCAATTGCTTTATGCTTCAAATGGGAAATACCCATCCTTTCCATCATCTGGGAAGCCAATTGTTTGTCCTTCCGGGAATATTTCTTCAGGACTCCTTTCTTCGGCATCAGACCGGATAAAACGACTTCCATGGCAGAAATAGGAAACCTTCTGTCAATCATATTTAATTGCGGAAGATACCCTATCCGCTTCATATTTCCTTCCTCCTGCAATGAAGAATATCTTACTGTTCCTGCCATAGGTTTAAGGATGCCTAAAATAACCTTGAGCAACGTAGTCTTTCCTCCCCCATTGGGGCCTATAACTCCGATAAAATCATCTTCATAAATCTCCATATTGACATCCCGGATAACAATCTTTCCATTGTACCCGGCATCCACCGAATTAAGTTCAAGTATCTTTTTTGTCATAAATCAAGCGGTTTTCCCTATCTTTCTGAATCCATCAATGCCTTTTTCATTTTCCGGGCTATAGTTTTCATATTTTCCATCCAGTTGTAAGCAAGAGGATCTATCTGTATCACCTCACCGTCCAGTTCTGACGCCAAAGCTTTGGCGTCATCGGTACTGAACTGCTTTTGGATCATTATTACTTTAATATTTCTTTCTCTGGCTTTATCCACTAAATTGCGTATTCGGGCCGGAGAAGGTTCTTTACCCTCCTTTTGAACGGGGATTTGCTTCAGCCTATAATCTCTTGCGAAATAGGCCAGGGCAGGATGAAATATCAAGAACTCCCGGCTATCAATACCCTCAAGACTATGACGTATTTGTGCATCAAGGGAATCGATCTCTGTCATTAAGGATTGACAATTTTCACGGTATTGCTCCCTGTTGGCTGAATCCAGTTTTATCAGCATATCTCTTATATTCTTCAGTTGAATCTTAACCGCTTCGGGGGAAAGCCAAATATGAGGATCCACTCCTTTTCCGTGTGATTGAGTAACTGCGTTTGAACTATCTTGTCCATGATTAATTACATCTAGATTGTCCGACTGATCAAAAATTTTAAGATGGGGATTGGCCGATTGAATCCGATCCATCCAGGCACGCTCAAACACAACATACCCAATTTTTAAATAAGCCTCGGAATTTCCGATATTACTCATCTGCTTAGGCGAAGGTTCATAAGTAACCGGACTGGCTCCCGGCGGAATCATTACATTCACATCAAAACGCTTCCCGGATACCTTATCTACAAAATATTTCTGTGGTAATATACTAACTGTAATGATCCTATCATTACCATGAGTATTTTCACCTGAATCACAGCCTGAGAAGATCAGGAACAAGACCGGAGTGATTAAAAATAAAAAGCCCGGAAATTTATTCATAAATTTTATTAAGAATTAATTAAAATAACAAAATTATAAGTTTTTCCCTCCTCCGTAAAAAATTGGTGGTATTATTTTTTATAATACTGACTGATTAACTCTTTAGCGGCCATAAAGGAACTCATTTTGCCCTCCAGAACCTCATTTTCATATTTCTGAAGCTGCTCCCTGATGAAATCGGTTTGATAAAAATTGTCTCTCAGGATTTGATTGATGGTTTCATACATCCAGTATTTGGCCTGTTTTCTGCGGTTTTGCATGAAATAACCATTATTTTTGGTGTAATTAACGAATTCAAGGATTGTCTCCCATACCTCGTTTATTCCAAGATTAAACTGTGCCGAACAGGTTAACACCCTCGTTTCCCATCCGGATTCCGGCGGAGGAAAGAGTTGAAGCGCCTTTTGATACTCCCTCCTCGCCATGTCGGCTTTCTGAACATTATTCCCATCCGCCTTGGTAATGGCAATTGCATCAGCCATTTCCATTATTCCCCGTTTTATGCCCTGCAATTCATCACCTGCACCGGCAAGCATTAACAGAAGAAAAAAATCGACCATGGAGTGAACAGAAGTCTCAGACTGACCTACGCCCACCGTTTCGATAAATATGGTATTAAAGCCGGCTGCTTCGCATAAAACAACAGTTTCCCTGGTTTTTCTTGCAACACCACCCAGTGAATCTCCTGAAGAAGAGGGACGTATAAAGGCATTATCATCGGCGGCAAGAGTTTCCATCCTTGTTTTATCCCCCAAAATACTGCCGCCGGTCCGCTCGCTGGTCGGATCAACTGCCAGTACCGCAAGCTTCTGCCCGGAATCGGTGATCTGTTTCCCCAAAGATTCAATGAAGGTGCTCTTCCCAACTCCTGGTACACCAGTAATACCTATTCTTATTGAATTTCCCGAATAAGGCAGACACCGTTCTATAATCTGCTGAGCCATTTCCTTATGTTCACCCAGGGAGCTTTCAATGAGGGTTATGGCCTGTCCCAGAATTGTTCGATCACCCTCTAATATTCCTTTTACATATTGGTCAAGGGAATATTTAATCCGTCTTTTCCTTTTGAAACGCTTTGCCGCTTCCTTGTTGATAGATGACGGTTGCTCTACTCCCTTGTTTACATTCAGGGCACTTCCCCGGTCATCTTTTTTGTCTTTTCCATTGTCATTATCCATGCTAACAATTGTTTTCAAATATTCACCAGCAATTTATCAAAACGGAGAGAACTCATTTAAAAGAAAAATATTGAAGGTTGAAATGGACGATATGTTATGAAATCATATTCTCCGGACTCTCCCTGAAAAAATATCAACAGTTAAAATAAAAGAAAAAGCCTGAAAAATGATTTCTCTGTATTGCTAACCTAATTATTCTCAACCTTCCCTTTTATCTTAAGTTTTAAATTACTGTTATCCGGATCATTGGAAATGAAGTATATCGATTCATCCTGATGTCCTTCCCTGTTTTCGGTCTGGAAAACAGCCTTAAAAGAACTGCTCTCACCTGGTGCGATCACCTCTTTATCCGGTTTTGCCGTTGTACAACCACAAGGGGTACGTATTTTCCGTATTTTCAGATCCCGTTTTCCCGTATTTTTAAACTGAAATACATGCTCTACTTTACTATCTTGTTTGGCCGTGCCAAAATTGAATGTAGTCTGTTCAAACTCTACATTCGGTGCATTCTCTCTCTCTTTATCAGAAAGATCGGAAAAATCCTCTGTGATTCTTGCGGAAATAACCAAGGTATTGTTGGACACATTGTTTTCATTAACTTTTATACGAACCCGATCCATTCTGAAACCCCAGTCGTTGACCTCGGAAGCATTATATTTACAGTAAATATAGCTTTCCTCACCAGGTTCTAATTCTTTTGGTTTGGTATGTAGATCAATATGTTCCGGTACACCGGAAAAGGACAAAGACATCTTTTGATCGGAGGCATTGACAATGGCCAGAGAATCTTGCTTCATACCCGTATGCTTAATCTTCGAAAAAGCCTGATGATGTGACTTAAGCCGCAAATCTCCCATTTGCCTTGGATATCTGTCGGCCAGTGCTTTCTCTTGGGGGAGGACCTTACCTTTAACCTTTAATATCTCTGTCTCATCCGACGCAGTCGTTCTAACCAATATACTTTTGTTGAAATTGCCGGGCCGACGATGAGGATCAAAGGTAACACTCACATAACCTTTTTTGTCGGGTGAAATGGGTTGTTGACTCCATGATGGAGAAGTACAACCACAAGATGCCTTTACTTCATTAATAACAAGGGGTTTGTCTCCCGTGTTTGTAAATGTGAATTTATGGGTTACCTCCCCACCCTCTTCCTTAATTTGTCCAAAATCGTGGGTTTTTTTGTCAAAGGCAATTTTTGACTCTTTCTGCTGAGCTTGCAATGAAAACACGAACATCAAAACTAAGCCTGAAAGAATAAGAATTCTTTTCATAATAAGTATTTTTATTTTCGAGACTCTAAGTTAAAAAATATTGTCAAAAAGAATACAAATATTGCAAAGCATGGTTATTTCAAACTAATATTTTTTTGATTATGTTTGCCTAAACAGAGTCATTCACTGGTTCAACCCTGTGAAACCCGCATACAGGAATCTTCACAACAAGAACATGATTAACATGCGGGTTCCATGGTGATACAAGCAAAGTTTGTGAATTTGGCATATAAATCAATTTTTTAATAAACTGTTACACTAATGAATCTTTCTTTGTCATTTATAACGACAAATACCAGGAGAGGGTTTCATTTTCTCTGATATATTATATCTTAGTGCAGCCTAAAAATGAAAATATGAATAATTTGCCACCAAATCATTCAAGCGCAAACATCCTATGGAGCTAAAAAAAAGAATTCGTGAACGAACAGAGCACTATTTCAATGCCATAGTTGATATACGAAGGCATCTTCATCAGCATCCCGAACTTTCCTTTCAGGAGTATGATACCATTCATTATATTGAATCATACTTAATCAATAAAGGATTCAACTTTGAAAAACCGATTGAAACAGGTATAGCCGGTTTATTAAAAGGTGACACCAATAGTTCTCAGATTGTGGCCCTCAGGGCTGATATTGATGCCTTACCGATTGAAGAAAAGAATGAGATTGAGTACGCATCGAAAAACAAAGGGGTTATGCATGCCTGCGGGCATGATGCCCATACTGCGGCTCTGCTGGGAGCCCTGATGATTCTGAGAGATTTAAAAACAGAATTTAAAGGAGATGTAAAATTTATTTTTCAGCCCGGGGAAGAAAAGTTACCCGGAGGAGCCCAAAAAATGATTGACCGTGGCGTACTTAAAAATCCGGTCCCTGATTTAATCATTGGTCAACATGTATATCCTGATCTCCCTGCCGGCAAGCTGGGATACAGACCAGGCCCCTACATGGCCTCCTCCGATGAGGTCTATATCACTCTGCGAGGTAAAGGAGGACACGGAGGTATTCCCCACAAAACCGATGACACGGTTTTTTTTGCAAGCCAAATGATCCAGTCATTACAACAGATTGTAAGCAGAAAAGCACCTCCAACAGTCCCTACCGTTTTATCCTTTGGAAAGATCATCGGCAATGGTGCAACCAATGTCATTCCGGAAGAAGTTTATATGGAAGGCACTTTCCGAACAATGGATGAATCCTGGAGAGAAGAAGCCCACCGGCTTATCCGGCGAGTAGCCGAAAGTATCGTTGGTCCCAGCCATGATACACATGTTGATGTTTCCATAATCAAAGGTTATCCTGTATTGATGAACAATGAAGATATGACAGGAAAATGTATGGAATACTCGGGACAACTAATCGGTGAAAACAATGTTGAAACGCTTGACATCAGAATGACAGCAGAAGATTTTGCCTACTATACCCAAAAAGTTCCCGGCGTATTTTACAGGCTGGGCGTGGCTAATAAATCAGAAGGGATCGAAAGTGCGCTTCATTCATCCACTTTCAATATCGATGAAGAAGCCCTGAAAACGGGTATGGCCAACCTGGCCTGGCTCACTATATCATACCTGAACGAACATAATACGGAGAATGCGTCATAAGCTTATTTAAAATCCGTTCAAATAAGACGATTATGATGTACGTCATTTGAAGGATAAAAAAATGCGTATATTTTTGTATCGATTTTGTTAACTTATAAAATTACAAAAAATGGCTTACATAATTACAGAAGAATGCACAGCATGTGGAGCTTGTATTAATGAATGCCCGGTTGAAGCAATATCAGAAGGAGATATTTACGAAATTGATCCGGATATCTGCACCGATTGTGGGGCATGTGCGGATGTTTGCCCGGTTGAAGCAATCCATCCGGAATAGTGGAAATGTTTTATCATGGCATTAATCCAGGAATTTAACAAATCAGGCAATTTCCTTTTTCGAAACAGAAGCTTTATCCCCATTATCCTATACCCTTTGGCCACCCTGATCATACTGATCGAAAAGGTACATGTGTTCTACGATCCTGACATTGTATGGTCAGTTGTTTGTTTAATTATATCCGTTTCCGGCCTGGTAGTGCGAACCCTCGTTGTCGGATGGGTACCTAAAGGAACTTCAGGTAGAAACAGGAAAAAACAGATGGCAAATACCCTTAATACTACCGGAATCTATTCGACAGTCCGTCATCCTCTATACCTGGGGAATTTTTTGATGTGGATGGGCTTAATCATCTATACCGGAAATATTTGGTTCATCATAATAGCCGGATTGTTATTCTGGGTATATTATGAAAGGATTATGTTTGCCGAAGAGGAATATCTCAGGCAAAAATTCGGTGGGGAATTTGAAAACTGGGCCCGGCATACATCTGCTTTTTTCCCAAATTTTAAAAAATGGAAAAAACCGGATCTCACCTTTTCTGTTAAAAAGTCTATACGAAGAGAATACAGGGGGCTCTTTGCAGTGATCGTCTCTTTCGTTTACCTCAATCTCCTCAAAAACCTGACAATCAACGATAATTTTACAATCAGCAATCACTGGATTATTTTGCTGGTTGCAGGTCTTATATTTTTCACCACCATGCACATCCTGAATAAAAAAACCAATCTGCTGAATCCTAAAAGCGACAGAGCCAGATCTCAAACGGATTAATATTTTGTACAACAGTAATACACCCGAAACAAAAAAACGGGGATAAAAATACCCCCGTAATAACACCTTCCTTTAATAAATCATTTAAATTTCGTCCGTTTCCACAACCTTGGCCAAAATGTCAGCATAAGGAATGACCAGATAATTCTTGTCGTCCATCTCTACTTCAACACCGGAGAATTCCTTGTAAAGAACATAATCGCCGGGGTTGATGGCAGCATTTTCAATTTCGCTAACAGCAATAACTTTGGCTGTCTTTTTCTTTTCTTTTGCTGAATCAGGAATGATGATTCCGGATGAAGTTTTTTGTTCCGTTTCCTCCTCTGTAACATCCAATACTACTTGCTCATTAAGTGGTTGTAATTCTTTCATTTTTTATAGTTTTATTTATTCGACTTTGATTTATTATGCTTAATGCTTATATTTCCAACAATTCATCTATTTTCTGTTTATTGAAACCCACTATTATTCTTCCGTTGATCTCGGTTTGTGGTACACCTTGCTGCCCACTTTTCTTTACCAATTCCTGTGCCACTTTTTGATCTTTTGAAACATCAATATCTCTAAAATGAATCTGATTATTTCGCAGATAATTTTTCAGATTGGTGCAATGCGGGCATGACGGGGTACTATAGACAACAACCCGCTTTTGTGATTGTTCCTCATTATGACGGGACACAAACAGGGTGTTTTTCAAGAGAGATATATAAAAATCGATGTTATGGCATCCCTTAACTGACTTTCTATAGGAACTTCCTTCAAATTCAAGTAAGGCGGGTGCTGTTTGTATGCCATAACGGGTATGTATGTCCCGAACTTGTTTGACATCGGCTGTCAGAACATTTACATCTTCTTCAGTAAGGGAAGCAGCCTTCTTTAAATTTTCATAGGCACAAACACTCTTTTCACTTCCGGATTTATACAACAGCAAAAAAGTTCTTTTCTTAATACCAAGATTTTCAGTTAGTTCTTCAAAGGAACGGATATCTTTTATCTCCATCATCTTTTACAAATTTAAAGTTACATATTTTCATATATACATATATTGTGCCAAAACAATTATGTCAGTTTTATGAAATATTGTCATAGTAAAAGTGCTGACAAATTAACTCCATATGTTCAGTATACTTTTTGTAATATTATTCACTAAATTGAAGACAATCATGAACCAAAGCCCAAAATAATCTGTTAAAATTGTAAAATAAGGAGGAGATTTAAAATGAATTTATCAAAGCTAAAGATCGTTAACCTGGTACATCAAAGTTACGAAGACCTGGAACTATGGTATCCGGTAATAAGATTAAGGGAAGAAGGTATTACAGTGCATCTGGCTGGTGAAGAAGCTAAAGCACAATACTACGGCAAACATGGAGTACCTGCTACAGCTGACATAGGCTTTTCCGAGCTGGACCCGGAGGAATATCACGGTGTACTCATTCCCGGTGGGTGGGCTCCCGATAAACTGAGAAGATACAAACAGGTGACTGAATTCATCAGTATGATGAATGAAAAAGAGAAACCCATCGGAGAAATATGTCATGCGGGGTGGGTCTTGATATCTGCAAACATTCTCAAAGGAAAAAGAGTGACCAGTACACCGGCCATCAGGGATGACATGGAGAATGCCGGGGGCATCTGGTCAGATGAGGCAGTGATAATTGACAAAAATTTGGTTTCAAGCAGAAGGCCCGTCGATCTGCCGATTTATATGAAATATTATATCAATATGCTTAAAAAGCACTATGATAAATAATGTTGATAGAAGGCTACCAGCGTTTTATAAACTAAACGGTAGATACCGGGAAAAGTGCTTTCCCTGTTGCCGGCTATATTCAATGTAATTATTGCATGATCCTGAATCCACTTATACAGTTCAGGGTTGATTTTGGCTGGGTCTTCCCATTTGTCAATATAGAGCTGCCAGGAAATAAAATCCGGACAAGCGACTCATATCGCACCGCTCAACCGCCTACCCTTGCTTCCTTCCGGACCTGGGGGAATTCAGCGGGAGCTGGTCGTATGAGACTTGTCCGGATTTGCAAAGTTAGAAAAATTACCTTTACTAACAAATCATTTGCCTATAAAATTCTATCTTTGCATGCAAAATTTTTTGCCCAAAAAATACACCAATATGGACAAATTTAATGAGCCTCAAAATCCAGGTAAACAGGAAAATACATACCTTAAAAGTACCATGACGTATGGTTTGATCACCGGCTTGGTACTTATTGTGTATACCCTGCTTCTCTATTCAACCAATAATCTCATCAACCAAAATTTCTTTCTCGGCATTATCAATTATCTGATTCTGGTCGGTGGAATAGTTATGGGCACCCGTTCATACAGGGATCAATTTCTGGAAGGTTATATCTCCTATAGCAAGGCACTGGGTTATGGAGTTGTTATAAGTGTATTCACCGGCATTGTGGTAGGTATATTCACTTATTTGTTATATGCCGTGATTGACCCTGGATTGATGGAACAAAGTATGAAAATATTCGAAGAAGAAATGCTGAATCAGGGTATGTCCGCTGATCAGGTGGAGACCATCACAGATATGCAGAGGAAGATTCGCTCTCCCTTCATGATGCTGATAAGCTCTGTCCTCTCCTATGCATTACTGGGTTTGATACTTTCACTCATAACATCTGCATTCCTCAAAAAGGATAAACCCATATTCGATCAATAGAATAAAGCATTATTTTTAATGGATATATCAATAGTCATCCCGCTTTACAATGAAGTTGACTCACTCCCCGAGCTTACAGACTGGATACAGCGGGTAATGGAAGAGAATAACTATACCTACGAGGTCATTTTTATTGACGATGGAAGCACGGATGATTCCTGGGAGAAAATAACGGAATTAAGCAACAAGAATCAAGCGATCAAAGGGATTTGTCTAAGAAAAAATAATGGTAAATCCGCAGCGCTTCACCTTGGATTTAAAGAGACAAAAGGTGATGTAGTCATAACCATGGATGCTGATCTTCAGGATAGCCCGGATGAAATACCAGAATTATATCAGATGATCAGGGAACAAGGATACGATTTTGTATCGGGCTGGAAAAAACAAAGGAAGGACCCTTTATCCAAAAAAATACCCAGCAAGTTTTTCAACAAAACCGCCCGATTTGTTACAGGTATCAAATTACATGATTTCAATTGCGGATTGAAAGCATATAGAAATGAGGTAGTAAAAAATATAGAAGTATACGGAGAAATGCACCGGTATATTCCCGTATTGGTTCGAAGGGCAGGTTTTGACAAGATCGGGGAAAAAGGGGTCAGCCACCAGAAAAGAAAATATGGAAAGACCAAGTTCGGATTGGACAGGTTCATCAAAGGGTTTCTCGATCTGACATCCATTATTTTCATTACAAAATTTGGCAAACGGCCCATGCACCTTTTCGGTACCATCGGCACCGTTATCTTTATTCTTGGCTTTTTGGCGGCTCTGTGGCTGGGTGTGCAAAAACTGTATTTTTTGGCTCATGGTATCCCCGCAAGGCTGGTAACTGACAGCCCTTATTTTTATATAGCACTAACCTGCATGATTATCGGAACACAGTTATTTGTTGCAGGTTTCTTGGGGGAATTGGTGTCCAGAAATTCCGAAAGCCGAAATCATTATTATATTAAAAATAAAATCAACTTTGACAACGGTTAACTTTTGTTGTCCCGTTATAATAAAAACAAAAAATTGTGAAGTAAAAGTTTTATATAGTAGCAACTGATCAAAACCAAAAAGATATAAAGTTTGAAGAAAAAATCAAAAAAAGTTAAAATATGAACAGCAGAATAACTCGATCTACCAATCCGACCCTTTCAAAAGAAATGTTCCGTACAGCAGGCAGGGCTCATACACAGGCCGAAGCCATGACCATTGATGGAACCGTTAACAAAACACTGCTCATGTTTGGGCTGGTAATCCTGGGAGCATTCTATACCTGGAGGCTGTTTTTTAACGCAGCAACAACGGAAGCAGGAGCTTCGGCAGTAATGCCCTGGCTTATAGGAGGGGCTATCGGTGGCTTCATACTTGCAATGATAACTATTTTCAAACGCACGTGGGCCAATATCACCGTCCCACTTTATGCTGTTCTGGAGGGTTTATTTCTAGGAGGGCTTTCAGCTATACTTGAGGCTCAATTCTCTGGTATTGTAATTCAGGCAGTAGGACTAACATTCGGTACCATGTTTACACTCCTCGCTGCCTATAAAACCGGAATTATTAAAGTAACCAAAAAATTCCGCATGGGAGTGATTGCTGCCACAGGCGGGGTAGCCTTACTCTATTTTGCTTCCATTTTACTCCGGCTTTTTGGAGTAAATTTTGCCATATTTCAATCCTCACCCCTAGGTATAGGAATAAGCGTGGTTATTGTGATCATTGCAGCACTAAACCTGGTTCTGGATTTTGATTTTATCTATCAGGGAAGCCAGGCAAAAGCACCAAAATACATGGAATGGTACGGGGCCTTTGGGCTTATGATCACCCTGATCTGGTTATACATCGAAATACTAAGACTACTTTCGCTAATAGCAGGCAGAGAATAAATTATGATTTTAATGGTTTTTGTTTTTGTTTTTTAAATAATCCTCTGTAATTTTGCAACCTCTTTTGTGTATTGTGTAACAACCAAAAAAAAGAACAATGAAAAAGGATGTCCATCCCAAGAATTATAGATTAGTGGTATTCAAAGATATGTCAAACGGGGATACCTTTACGGCCAGATCCACGGTGAATACCAAAGATACCATCACCATGGATGATGGAAACGAATACCCCCTGGTTAAACTGGAAATCTCTTCTACCTCCCATCCCTTTTATACGGGTAAGAGAAAGTTAGTTGACAGTACAGGAAGAGTTGATAAATTCATGAACAAATACAAAAAACATTACGAAAAAAGAAAGAACAAAAGCAATCAATAATTTTCCCCATGAAGAAAAAGCCCCGAAACGGGGCTTTTTTTAATTAAATTTGGTTTCCCCTATCATGAATTACATTCTTTTTATAATAAAAAATCAGGGAGATTGATATAGTAGATCTGCAAAATCCGAATATTTTAAAAATCAATTATCCCTGGGAAATCTTTAAATACAACGGTTGGGCCTTAGAGGAAGTATGGCGCTTTGCGAAAACTCTGTTTTAAAACTTTCTACCAGGATATATGGCCCGACAACAATAGGTCCGGGAAGCAAGGCAGGTGGAGAAGTGAAAAACCCGATTTTGTTTGCCTATTCCAACAAGGCTCATGACGGATTTCCAGGCAATTCAATTTGGGGGGAATGGTGTAATCCGGATAGCTCGGATAAAGGAATACTGAATGAAATATTTCACAGAACCAGTAAGTACCGACAATTCTAATAGTTACCCGGCCGCTACATTTTCCAGCCAACACATCGGTTTACCGTCATAAATTAGAATGGTTGATTCTGTTGGATGTTTTGGCATAACAATTGACAATTCAAATAACATATAATATTTTTTTACTAGCGTCATTTTGACAGTAAAATCTAAAGGATAAGCAAGGTAAAATATGAGTAGGAAAAAACATCAAAAAAACGATTGGCAAGATTTGATCTTAGTTGACGAAGATACTCAAAAAGCGGAATTCATACCTCTGGTCACAGATGAGCATGAGGAATCTATGAACAAGGTAGAAGTGCCGGATACCGTTCCCATTCTACCCCTGAGAAATACAGTTCTTTTCCCCGGTGTTATACTTCCCATCACGGTGGGCAGGGAAAAATCCTTAAAACTCGTTGACGAAGCTTATAATAACGACAAACTACTGGGAGCCATATCCCAGAAAGATCCCAATACAGAAGAACCGGGTCGTAATGACCTCTACAATACGGGGACGATTGCTCAGATCATCAAAATACTCGAAATGCCTGACGGCAGCACCTCTGTGATCATACAGGGCAAAAAGCGTTTTCAGCTTAACGAGCTGACTGATCGCGAACCCTATATCAAAGGCACGATCACTACATTGGAAGATAAAAAACCTAAGGCACAGGGGAAAGAATTCGAAGCCATTATCAGTTCGCTGAAAGATCTTTCACTGAAGATTATCAATCTCTCGAGTAATATACCACAGGAAGCGTCATTTGCAGTAAAGAACATTGAAAATTCCACTTTCCTGATCAATTTCATCTGTTCCAACAGCGAAATTGACCTCAAGGAAAAACAAAAATTACTGGAGACAGATGACCTCAAGGAAAGAGGAGTAAATTTACTGGAGCAGCTGACCAAGGAAGTTCAGATGCTGGAGCTCAAAAGTGATATCCAATCTAAGGTAAAAAACGATATGGATAAACAGCAGCGGGAATATCTGCTCCAGCAGCAGATGAAAACCATCCAGGATGAACTGGGCGGGAGTCCGCTGGAACAGGAAGTGGAAGACTTAAAAGAACGGGCCAAAAACAAACAGTGGGGTAAAGAAGTACAGGAAACCTTCGATAAAGAACTGGAAAAATTGCAAAGGCTGAATCCGGCTGCAGGTGAGTATTCAGTTCAGCTCAATTATCTGAATACACTCCTTGACCTGCCCTGGAATGAGTTCACTACTGATAATTACGATCTGAAAAGAGCCGAGCGGATTCTGAACGAAGACCATTTCGGCCTTGAACAGGTTAAGGAAAGAATTCTGGAATATCTTGCGGTACTAAAACTTAAAGGTGATCTGAAGTCGCCCATACTTTGTTTGTATGGTCCTCCCGGGGTTGGTAAAACCTCTCTTGGCCAATCCATCGCCAGGGCTCTGGATAGAAAATACGTCAGAATGTCATTGGGAGGACTGAGAGATGAAGCTGAAATACGGGGCCATCGCAAAACATACGTTGGAGCTATGCCGGGAAGAATTATACAGAACATAAAGAAAGCCAAATCATCCAATCCCGTCTTCATCCTTGACGAGATAGATAAAGTGGGAAGTGACTTCCACGGTGACCCCTCCTCAGCTCTGCTTGAAGTACTGGATCCCGAACAAAACAGTACCTTTTATGACAATTACCTGGAACTTGAATACGATCTTTCCAATGTGATGTTCATAGCCACCGCCAATACCACAGAATCGATCAGTCCTACCCTGAGAGACCGGATGGAAATGATCGATGTGAGCGGATATATAGTAGAAGAAAAAGTGGAAATAGCACGCCGACACCTGGTACCGAAACAACTGAAAGCCCATGGAGTTAAAAAGAACCAGATCACCTTCCCCAAAAAGGTGCTGGAATATATTATTGAAAATCATACGAGAGAGTCAGGGGTCAGACTACTTGATAAAAAAATCGCCAAGATTATAAGATACCTGGCAAAGGAGATTGCGCTGGAAAACAACATGCGCAAAAATCTTCGAAATGAAGATATCAGGAAAATCCTCGGACCTCCAGAGTATTTCAAGGAAAAATATCAGGGCAATGAATTTGCGGGGGTGGTCACCGGCCTGGCATGGACAGCTACAGGGGGCGAGATTATGTTCGTCGAAAGCAGCCTGAGCAAAGGAAAAGGTAAACTCACCCTTACCGGAAACCTGGGAGAGGTGATGAAAGAATCAGCCACCATTGCCCTGGAGTATATCAAAGCCCATGCCCAGGAAATGGGGATCGAGGAGGACATATTTGACAAATGGAATTTACACATACACGTGCCGGAAGGCGCCATCCCTAAAGACGGGCCTTCTGCGGGTATCTCCATGGCCACTTCTGTGGCTTCAGCTTTCACTCAGAGAAAGGTAAAAAAGAACCTGGCTATGACCGGTGAGATCACTTTAAGAGGAAAAGTGTTGCCTGTTGGCGGGATTAAGGAAAAAATACTGGCGGCTAAAAGAGCAGGCATCAATGAAATCATTTTGTCAGAAGAAAACAGAAAAGACCTGGAAAAAATCAAAGACGTCTATATTCAAGGCCTGAAATTCCATTTTGTGAATACCATCATGGAAGCATTGAACATTGCCCTGCTCAAACAAAAAGTAAAAAACCCGGTGAGGTTAAACTAGCGGCAACAAAAAATAAAAATCAATACGATATTTGGAGGAAGCGAACTAATCCTTAAGGAAAGTCAACCAGTCAGAATAAAAACAGACGCAGCATTTGCCGGAGCCAAGTTACCCGGTAGTAATGAAACGGCCTTTGGTACTGTGCATTATGAGAGCGATACACTGAACAAAGAACAGGGATTTATTGATATTGAGTCTAGTGTGGTTTTTGGAGAATTTAAGGTGACCCGGAAAAAATAATCCTGCTTCAGTGTTACCTTTTTATCTGAACAGGCCTCTGAAGTATCAGGTTATTTACATAAAAAAACCTGCGTTCCTGAAACTCGTGCTTCCTCCCAAACCGCCGCACCAGTCTTTTCGTGAGCCGGATGGCCAGAATAACAGCCAAAAGGGCGGCCAGTGACAATAAAATCTGTATGAATAATTTGGGCTCGATCATATTTTATTAATTTTTGATTTTACAATCCAATATACCATCAATATGGCATTTTGAAACAGAAATTACCGTAAAATTATATAAATTCTAAAATGAAAAAAATTAACGGAAAAATTTATATTTACGGTGCAAAAAAGTAAAAAATATAATGAACCAAAGCACAAAAAATAAGTTTGGAACAGCTCCGGTATTTTTTACTGCCATCTCTACAATCCTTGGAGCCATTCTTTTTCTGCGTTTTGGATTTGCCGTAGGGAAACTTGGGTTTTGGGGAGTGTTGGTAATCATTATGCTGGGCCATATGGTAACCATCCCCACTGCTTTTGCCATCTCTGAAATATCAACGAATCAAAGAGTAAAAGGAGGAGGCGAATATTATATTATTTCCCGCTCTTTTGGACTCAATATAGGAGCTACAATAAGGAAAGAAAGGGACTTGAAGCCATATTCAGAAGCACACTCTTCCAGATCAACAGAAACCTTCAGATCTATCTGCAAAAGACCCAGCGCATGAAGGAGAAAAAATATTTATGGGATATGATAAACCTGGAGATGTCCTCTTTGTCAATGCCCGCCAGGAAAAAAGCATCTAACATCCTTTATTTTTCATTTTACCAGTTTTTCATATAAAACAACTGGTTTCTTTTTTCGTTAAAAATAGAAACCTTTAAATGAGCGAATGAATGTTACGATTCATACTGATTATATTGATTGTATCGGGGAACCTGGGAATGAATTATGCCCAGAATGGCAATTACGAAAATCTTAAAACCTTATATCAAAATCAGGATTATCAGGAATGCTATCAATCTTCGGCTGACAGGAACGATGCCTACGGATTGATTTTCCAGGCTTTATCCTTTTACAAAATGCCTGATAACCGGGAAGTAAAGAAGGGCAAAGACGATCCCCTGCTTTATACCCTCGATATATTAAAAAAAGCAAGGAAAACAATTGGAAATACTGATATAGACAACCCAAGCTTTTTTAAGGAAGAATTACGCAAAATCCAGCAAACCATATTTGAAAAAGCAGAAAGATGGTATAAATCAGGGCTTCAAAAAAAACGGGCTGAAAAATATTTTGATGCATTGCATAAAACTTTTGACGGCTCAGATTCAATATTTGTCAATCATTATGCCTTTAATGACGAACACTTCCTGAAAACCCTGAGATCAAACGTCATTCAGGAGAAGGACAATGAGGAGTATTACAATAAGGAAATTGAAAAACTGATCGACAAACACTATAAGCAGCAGGAAGAGAAGCTGAACGAATGGAACAATCCCAAATATCGGTTAGCCAATACCGCAAAGAATGAGGATTACCTCACCAGCGAAGAAAAGATGATTTATTATTATCTGAACCTCGTGCGGATGAATCCGGATCTGTTTCTCCAAACCTTTATCAGACCCCGGCTTCAAGTAAAGTATCATGGGGAGATTGAATTGGCCATTCCGGTGTATGATACTCTGAAGGTAGAAAATTACAACCATTCACTCACTAAAGAAGAATTCTACGATTTGCCCGTTCATAGGATCTATATGAATGAATTGCCGAAAGATATTGAAAAAAGGTTTATTGAAAAGAAATCGATGCCTAATAATAATGGGGGTGAGAAATACCGGTTCAATATCAATTATACCGGTTTATACAACTATCTGGAACAAAATCAGCCGGAACTCTTAACGTTGAAAAACATCAGTAAATTCATCGGAACCCGTGCAGGGCAAGGCCTGATTCGTTACAAGCTATATGACAAGAACCTCACCTATTTCAACAGAACCTACAAAGAGGAAACCTCCAATAGTTACTATTATCTGAGTCTTTTCAGAAAATTGGCTGGTATGAAACCCCAGAACATCCTCAATCCCAATCACCAGTTGTTTAAAACTGCTGAATGCTGGGCAGTTGAAGCCGGTGAAAAAGGATTAAAAGGCCACGACAGGATTAACTGCCAAAAAAACTACGATGCAGAAGCGTGTGATTATAGCAATGATAATGGCTTTGAGGTAGTACTCAATCTACTGGTAGACAAATTTGTACCATCGCTTGGGCATCGAAAGATACTTTTGGGCAATTTCTCGGAAATGGGAGCTGCCATTCGTCCACATAACAGTGACTTAGATTACAATGCAGTATTGGACTTCAAACGTTGAGAAAAATTTTTTTGGGATAGATGCTTTTAACAATCAGCCAAAGATATGCAATTGATCAAATGGATTATATCGAGTTGGCAAATGGCAGTGGGCATTGGGCAAACGGAGAAATCCTGCGGTTGGGAGCTATATTATAATGCGTGTTAAATGGGATTGGCCCTTGTCTGAATTGCCTCTGTAAGCGGTTTAAAACAGTCAGTCACTTCCTGGATCTTATCTATCATTGTCTGAATTGGATCTGTCGCTTATTGAATTGAGCCTGTCAGCAGTTAAATTGAGTCTGTCAGCTCCTGAATTGGATCTGTCATTGCTTGAATCGGGTCTGTCGATTGTTGAATTGATGCTGACATTATATTTAATTGGATCTTTCAGTTGTTGAATTGCATCTGTCAATTTCTGAATTGGAATGCCTAACCCAGAATAAGACTGGAAATACTAAATTCTAAATTCTAAACAAATTCCAATAATCTAATATTTTAATAATTAAAACATGAGCCCTATTTGTTAGTTTTGATAATTCTTTATTTGGTCATTTGATATTGTTTAGAATTTCGAAATTAGACAT
>JBNJFN010000026.1:0-5552 GCA_051746885.1 Bacteroidota bacterium
ATATACTCTTGCTGTACCAAAGGTAATAATCAACAGATGGGTTTTTTTCAGCCATTCATGTCCTGTATGGATACCGGTGTTAATATTCTGCAGCACTTCTTCCTGATCATACCCTGAAAAGCTGGTATCGTGCCAGAAGCTGAGCCAGCGGCTGTTGTACCGGTGAAGGTCTTTTTCCTCAAAATATTTTTCATCCATTAAAATATCCAGGGCATTTCTCACTGATTCAGGGTTATAGAGCACGCCGAATGGATTAATGAATACAGGAAATTTATAATAGGTAAGCTTTTCTCCTACATAATCTGTAAAACAGGAACCAATCATGGTGGTATTCTTTTTATAGTCCAAGTTGAACTCCGATTCGGATATTTCTACTGGTGTTCTAAAAAGCCTCATAATAAAACTATTGTTTGCTTTTTTCTCGCATCCATTCAATGATGGCCTCGAATACTTCATCCTTTTGAACTTCGTGATGAATTTCATGATATAGACCTTCCCATGACAAAAAACGAATATCTACCCCGGCTTTTCTGGCATTTTGCACCAGCTCCTCACTGGCTTTACAGGAAGTGATCTTGTCACCTGTTCCGTGCATCAATAAAACAGGTAATTTCATTTGATCGATTTCTTTAATGGCCCGTTCTCCTGCTTTTCTGGCATTGAAAAACAAGTTTGGCGTGATCTGTCTATGGATGAGCGGATCGGACTCATATTCTTCAATAATTCCAGAATCATGGGAAAGATAGTTGATATCCAGCCTGGAATTCCTTACCAAATCGGGAGCGAGGATCTTCAATCCCCTGGCAAAGAGGAGACCAATGGCCTTAGGTTCGGTAGAAAGCCTAAGCCAGGGCGATGTGGCTATAATGCCTTTAAGCCTGGCGGATCGCCTAAGGCCATAATTCAGCACCAGGCTACCTCCGAGGCTCTGTCCGTAGAGGAACCGGGGCACATCATTCTCCAGTCCCTCATGCTTGATCAGGGTTTCAATGTCGTCAAGCAGATGATTGTAAGTAGGCGTATGTCCCCTTTTGCCCTCTGAGTGACCATGGCCCCTCAGATCCATCGTGGATACCTTGATGTTGTGCCCGACGAATCTTTTTATCCAGTCCTCATATCTTCCGGAATGTTCGCTAAATCCATGAATAAGAAACAGGTGCGCAGTAGTAATGCCATCGGGTTTCCAGGTTCTGGTATATAATTTATTTCCATCGACGGCGCGAATAAACTTTTCTTTGTTTTCCATAGTGGATCGTTTCCGGCAAAATTAAATCATTTCTTGTTAGAATAATCATAATATATATTACACAATTGATATCTTTTGGTTTTCCAGGCTGGCAAAAAATTTTATATATTTGCGGTTCGCTGGCTCAGTAGTTCAATTGGATAGAACACCAGACTTCGGATCTGGTTGTTGGGGGTTCGAGTCCTCCCTGAGTCACTTAAAGAGGCGCCCTGTGCCGGGCGCCTCTTTAATATCTCTACATATCAAATACCGAAGAATCAATTCCTTCGTTGATCTTATAATCCTCTATATTAACCGTCATACTTCTCATACCTGAAATTTCAATCTCAGAAGGAAATTTAACTCCTTTCACCGTTTTATAATCGGAAAACTTTTGAATGGTGGTAACTTCTCCCTGCTGTGTTTGCTGGGTTGATTTTGTTTGTATCTTCAGTCCGGTATCAGTTGAATAATAATCATAATGAGATTGCCCTGCCGGATTGGTGACTTTTATCTTATATGCCTCTTCACCATCAACAGATTCAATGCTCTCAAGCTCAAGTTGTACATCAAGTTCATTATATTTTAAAAACTTGAACATTCTGGCCTCATACCTGAGATTTTTTAACTCTTCTCCCTCGATCTGGCTTTCCTTTCCCATGCCCGTCATTTTACCTTTTTCCCCGTCATAAACCTGCTTCTGCATTACCTGTCCGTTCATCTCAGTAACATTGGCAAATTTATCCGGAGATTCGCGGTAAGTTTTAATAGTTATCTCCCGGTCATTTATGGAAGCAGAACCGATCTGCTGAATATCCTTGATATTATTAATATTCTGACGTCCACCGATTGCTTCAACATATTGTTCAATTACCTTTTCCGGAGTAAGGTCTTCAGGTACTGGTTTAGCAGCTTCTACAGGTTCGCCGGTGTGATCATACAACTCAACCTGTTCATCGGTACTGAAACGCTTCAGTTCTTCCGACACCTTTTTTTCATCTCCAACCACCACTACTATAGATTCATCCGGTAAAATGTACTTTTTTGCCACCTGCTGAACCTCCTTTGCCGTTACATTGTCCACATTTTTTAAGTAATTGGCATAATAATCTTCAGGGAGATTATAGCGCTTGATGTTGAGAGCAAATCTGGCTCTGGTTTGCGCATCTTCCAGAGATCTGGCAAACTGGCCGGTGATTACATTCTTGACCAGATCCAGATGTTCGGGATCTACTTGTTCATTGCGTATCCTTTGCATCTCGTGTAAGAACTCATGAACTGCACTATCGGTCACTTCGGTTCCCACTTCAGCATTTGCCCTGAAGTATCCCACTTCCGGATCTTTAGACATTGTTGAACGGGCCCCATAAGTATATCCTTTATCCTCTCTGAGGTTCTGCATTAAATAACCGGAAAACACCCCTCCACCCAGAATATTGTTCATAACCTGTGTTTTGATGGCATCTTCATCGCCAACCTGCAACTCGAGCGGGTAAGTTACAGAAACAACCGATTGCACGGCATCTTCTTTATTGACCATGGCCACTCTGGTTCCTTCAGCTCTTTCAGGCAAATCATAGCTATGGCTGGGAACTTCTTCTTTTTCCCAACTACCAAAATATTTCTTTGCATATGTTTTGGCTTCATCCGGGGTAATGTCCCCCACCATAACGAGATAAGAAATGTTTGGCTTGTAATAGTTTTTGTAATAATTCATACAATCTTCCCGGCCAATATTTTTTATGGTGGCTTTTGTTTCCAGTTCTCCATAAGGATGCTCGCCGTTCCTGAGTTTTCTGGAAACCCGGTTCGCAATGAAAGAAGCATCGGATTCAGAAGAAGTGAGATCTGAAATGGTGTTCTTTTTGTATTTTTCCACTTCTTCTTTGGGATAGGTAGGACTGGTAACCACCTCTGACATAATTTCCAAAAGTTCTTCCGAGTTCTTGTTCAGGCAGGAAGCATAGATGCTATTTTTATTAGTATTGAGCGTAGCTCCCAGGAAATCAACAGATTCATCAATTTCTGCCTTTTCACGGTTTGAAGTGCCGTTTCTTAAAAGGTTACCTGCTGCACCAACATATCCGGCTGCATCGCCTTCCTTGATGGGATCGGCATCTATTGATAACTGAAATGATACCAGAGGCATCTCATGATTCTCGGATACAATTACTTTCAAACCATTGTCCAGCGTAAAAGAAGTGGGTTTGCTGAATTTGATCTCTGGTGCAGGTCCCGCTTCCGGCGCTTCACTTCTGTCTACCTGTGCCTGGGTGGAGGAAACAACCCAAACAAAAAGAAATAACGTATATAAAAATTTTATTTTAGTAGAGTCCATAATGCAATAAGTTTTGTAGGTTAAAGATTTATTGTTCTTTTGTAGATTTGGGCAGATAATACAATACCACCCGGTTGTCTTCTCTGAAATATTTGTTGGCAACCCTTTTGATATCTTCCTTGGTCACACTTAAATATTTGTCCAGCCTATGATTGATCAGATCGGCATTTTCAAAATAAGTATAATTGCGCGCAAGGTTCTGAGCCCTACTGGCAATGGTGCTGTTTTGCTTAACAATCTGAGATTCAAACTGATTTTTTAGTTTTTGAAGCTCCCTGTCGGAGATCGAATTTTCTCTAACCCTGGCAATTTCCGTATCCATTGCATGCTCCAGTTTTTTGTTCTCAACGTCCATATTGGGAAGAGCCAGGACCAGGGCTACTCCCGGATCTTCAAGGGGCATTGGATAAAGATTTACCTGTGTTGCCAATTCTTTCTTATCAACCAGATTTTTATACAATCTGGAGCTTTGTCCTTCCGATAAAAGTTTACTCAGCATATCCACGGCATAATAATCATCGGTACCCATAGCTGGAGTATGATAAGCCTGGATAATCGCCGGCAGGCGAATGTCGTCATATACAGTATCTCTAATCTCCTCTTGCTTCGTGGGTTCTTCTACATCCGGCCTTGGTATTTCCTTCTCTCTTTTCGGTATGCCTGAAAAATATTGTTCAATCAATTTTTTAGCCCGGTCTTTTTCAATATCTCCCGCAACAGTCAGCACTGCATTATTCGGGACATAAAATGTCTCATAGAAATTTTTTATATCCTGATCGGAGGCCGAACGAATATGATTGGTATCACCAATTGTTGTCCACCTGTAAGGATGTTTATTATAGGCCCTTTTCATTGTCTCTAACATAATGCTTCCGTACGGTCTGTTGTCGTAGTTTTGCTTTTTCTCTTCAATAACTACTTTTTTCTGCGTAGCAATGCCTTCGGAATCAATCCTGGCATGCAACATTCTTTCAGATTCCAGCCATAAGCCTAATTCGAGTTGATTAGAAGGCAAAACCTCATAATAGTACGTGCGGTCATTTGAAGTACTGGCATTGAGCGTACCCCCGGCTTTTTCCACATATTCTGAATATTCGCCTCTACCAATGTTTTTTGAGCCTTCAAACATTAAATGTTCGAATAAATGAGCAAATCCTGTCAATTGAGGATCTTCATTCTTGGAACCTACATGGTACATCACTGATACATTGACAATGGGTGTAGAGTGATCTTCATGTAAAATGACATGCAGCCCGTTATCCAGCTTGTATTCTTCAAACTGGATTTTGGGTATTTGCGCCGATAATCCCGAAGCGATCAACAGCGAGAGTCCAAAAAGCACTAATAATCTTTTGAAATTCATATATTTTCATTTAATGGTTAAAAATTTAACCTAAAAGTAGAAAATTTTTGTTCTGTACTCATAGCATTTGTAAAGAATTTTATTTATTGTCATCTTTTTTTATTCACTTATTAAAGAATTTTAACTTTTCATCTATCGTCGCGAGAAAAAAGATTCCTTCCTTTGAATTAAATTTTTAATATTTAAAACAGATGAATTATGACGATTAAGAAAATTTTCAGTTTGGTTATTGTGGCCATTATGACGAGCGCTACAGTTGGCCTCAAAGCACAAAACTTAAATCAAAACCAACAACAGCAGCAGGAAATTGAAGTTAGTGATAGCGCGCTTCAGACTTTTGCCGAAATAATGAGGGAAGCCCAGGCAGTACAGAAACAATCTCAAGGCGTTATGATGAAGGCTATTGAGGAGAACGATCTAGGAATGAAGAGGTTTCAGGAAATTTCACAAGCAAAAAGACAAGGTGAGGATATTGAGATGACGGAGGAAGAAGAGGAAGCTTATGCTTCTATTGAGCAAGTGATGCAAGAGGAACAACAGAAGATGAAGGAAAAGATGTCTTCAATCATCCAGGAGTATTCAATGGATGAGCAGCGATATATGGAGATCAACCGTGCATTAAGAAA
>JBNJFN010000026.1:5652-17709 GCA_051746885.1 Bacteroidota bacterium
TTTTACCTTTTATTGATATACAGACCCTTTTTCATTGATTTCTCCTGAATTAGGATCAGATTCCCGGAGATATTTGGTTTTTGTTATTTCCACATCACAATTGTATTCCTTAATGTATTCCAGTTGATCGTCAATAGGACTCGAATCAAAGACATTCAGAAAGATTTTTTTGGTCCAGTATTGCGATCTTCCTTTTACCAGTTCATAAGAATCGAAACGTTCCTTTTCTGTATAATGCTCCATAAGGGAAAGTTTTTGGGGATGTTCCACTTTCATTTCCCTGAAAACAATACTTGAAATCATCAAAAAAATATCATCCAATATACTGTCTTTGCTAGGATACCACACCCATTCATTAAATCCCTGCAGATCTTTCATCAGCAGTAAAGTTTTATCCATTTGCGAGAGAAACAATTGATATTCCGGAATAACACCTCCATTTTCAAGATTGTATTCACCAATTAATACCTGTGTAGTATAAGCGGACATAGCCATTCCTTTTTATTGGTTTTCATCCATTTCTTCCTCACTTTGTTTTTTCTCTTCCTGCTCTTCTTCCTTCTTACTCGAAAAGGTCCTGATAAACCAGTTCCTCCTTACCGTCTCTGCAGCTTGATCCAGTTCTTTGGCACTTTTATCTATGCTTCTAAGGGTGCTGTCTATCCTTTTGGCAAAAACACTGTCTGTTAACAATTTATTGATTAATCCTCTGCCGGTTCTCATATTGTCGGTAAATTCCGTAAGATTATCGGAAATGTTCCTGGTTTTACGGGAGGTATAGGTCAAATTTCTGGAGACTGTATCAAGGTTACGTGTAAAAGAAGTATCGGTAAACATTTTGCCGAAAACCCCTTCGCCTTTATTGATTTTACGGGTAATTTCACTTAAATTTTCAGTTGACTGAAGCATATTGTTTCCTGCCTGATCGAACTGATCGGCAAGCACAGTATCAGAAAGCATCTTACCAACCACTCCCTGTTCCTGGTTGATCTTTTCGGTAATTAAACTGAAATTCTCCGTTAGTTTTGCAGTATTGTTACTAATCCTGTCCAAATTATTCGAAAATGCGGTATCCGCAAAAAGACTTCCGAAAATGCCCTCACCTTTATTGATTTTAGTAGTGATATCAGCAAGATTCTTGGTGATCACCGTGGCATTGCCACTTGATCTGTCAAGTTCCTCAAGTATTTCATCCATTTTTACCGCTTCTATTGTTCCAATGACGTCCCCTTCCTCTACAACCGGAGCGGTAGAAGTCCCCGAAGTTATGTTCACCACTTTGTTACCCATCACACCCTCGGTCCCGATCTCCATTTGGGAATCTTCCCGGATAAATTGATGAACCTTTCGTTCGAGTGTAACCTGCACCCTGACCAGGGTATCATTGATCAGTTGAATGTTGGATACGCTACCGACATTAATACCTGAGTATCTTACATTATTTCCTACTTTTAAGCCGCTTACATCCTTGAAAACACCATTTATAGTAAAAGTGTTTCCAAATAAATGCCGTTGTTTGCCAATGATATATATGGCAGAGGCAAAAATGGTGATGCCAACGATAATAAAAAATCCCAGCCGTATGCTTTTCCCTATCGTTAATTTCATGATTCAGCGAATTTAATTAAAAAAATTAAAAATCCAGGGGTCCTCACTTACTTTGAGTTCATTGTATTTACCTGATATATAAAGTTTGCCATCCCTTATTACGTGGATAATGTTTGCTGTTAACCTGACACAGCTAATGTCGTGGGTTATGATGACAGATGTAGTATTGTACTTTTCCTGAAGGTTGATGATGAGGTTACTAATCTCCTTCGAAGTAATTGGATCCAGGCCGGTAGTGGGTTCATCGTATAGAATGATCTCAGGTTTAAGTATAAGGGTTCTGGCCAGTCCTATTCGTTTTTTCATGCCCCCTGAAAGTTCACTGGGAAGCAGGTCAACAGCACTTCTAAGACCTACATTGTCAAGCGCTTCGTAAACACGGGCATCGAGTTCCTTTTTCTTTTCAACCAGTTTATTTCGTACGAGGGGAAACTCCAGGTTCTCTCTTACCGTCATACTGTCGTAGAGGGCATTTCCCTGAAACAAAAACCCGATTCTTTTTCTTAAACTGTTAAGTTCATCTTCCTTTAATTTGGCAACATCCTTACCAAATACTTCAATTTTGCCTTCGTCCGGTTCAAAAAGCCTTACTATACATTTGATCAATACAGACTTCCCTATTCCCGATTGTCCGATTATTACGGCATTTTGTCCTCTGGCAATCTTTAGATTAATGTTTTCAAGTACCTGATTATTCTGAAAACTTTTCTTCACGTTTTCAATATTAACAATTGTAGATTTGTTATAGTCCGTTTGGTTTTCCATAGTTACTAAAATTGCAGTATTTCCAGTGAGTGTTGTATTTCCACAACCAGCAGATCAATGACGAATATTGCAACTGAAGAAATTACCACAGCTGAGTTGGATGCTCTGCCCACACTTTCTGTACCAAAGCCTGCTGTATAACCCTTATAAGCACCTATTGCCCCTATTGAGAACCCAAAAAGGAATGTTTTTATTGTGGCAGGAATTACATCATAATAGTGCAGAGGGGCAAAGGCATCGTTAAGATACAGGAGAACGGAAATTTCGCCGGCCAAATTGACCGCTATGTATGAACCGACGAAGGCTATGGCATCGGCAAAGAATACCAGAATGGGGATCATTAGGGTAGTTGCAAGTACGCGTGTAGCTACCAGGAATTTCATTGGATTTGTGCCTGATACCTCCATGGCATCAATTTGTTCGGTTACTTTCATCGAACCCAGCTCGGCACCGATCCCTGAACCCATTTTCCCCGCACAAATCAGTGCTGTTACAACAGGCCCGATTTCCCTTACAATAGAAACCGAAACCATACTAGGTAATAATGATTCGGCTCCAAAACTCACCAGAATCGGACGCGACTGCAAGGTCATCACCAGCCCCAGAATGAAGCCAGTCACCAGAATAAGGGGTAGTGTGGTATAACCAAGAACGTAACACTGCCTCATCAACTCCTTGTGCTCAAACGGAGGTTTGGTAAGTTCTTTGACTATCTTAACCGTGAATTTGGCTAAACCAGATAATTCAGATAATACGTTGGTTTCTTTTCCGTTACTCATTGAATATCAAATATTTGTTAGCTGCCTTTATAATTCCCGGATTATATGTTTCAAAAATAATAAAATATTGGATTTTGATGCTTTGTTTAAAATCTTATGGAATTCCATAATATATAGCTAAATAACTGAAAATAAACCATGAGAAAAATCATATTATATGAAACGAGATTTTCTGAATTTTAGGTAATAATTTTCCAACATTACTTAACTTTGTATCATAAACAAATCGGATCATTGATTAAACGTGCTAAATTACGAGTTTATATGCATTTAAATTTACAAATGTTTCTTTGAAAGACAGTTTTTATTTTTTTTAAATTAAGAAAAACATGAATAAAAAAAAAGATGTCATTGAACGTGAGGAAGTGGTGGTTCGGTTTGCAGGAGATTCAGGCGATGGCATGCAGTTAACGGGTACACTTTTTTCTGACACTTCCGCTTTTCTGGGAAATGACCTATCTACATTTCCCGACTACCCCTCCGAGATCAGAGCTCCACAGGGTACCATCGGAGGAGTTTCAGGTTTCCAGGTACACTTTGGCCACCGCCAGGTTAATACGCCCGGGGATTATGCAGATGTTCTGGTTGCGATGAATCCCGCGGCTTTAAAGTCAAATGCCAAATGGGTGAAATCCCGGGGTACCATCATATTGGACGAGGATAGCTTCACGGAACGCGGCCTGATAAAAGCCGGATATGAAACCAATGATCCCATTAAAGAAGACCATCTGGAAGATTTTAATATCATAGAGGCGCCCATCACCACCCTCACGAAGGAAGCATTGAAGAATCTGGATTTGGATCAGAAAAGTATCTTAAGGAGCAAAAACATGTTTGCTTTGGGTATGGTTTACTGGTTGTTTGAAAGGCCACTGAAATATACCGAGCAGTTTTTTGAGAGAAAGTTCAAAAACCGTCCCACAATAATCGAAGCCAATAAAAGAGTCCTTGAAGCAGGTTATCATTATGCTGAAACCGTAGAACTTCTTACTCCTACTTATAAGATCAGTCCAGCCGAAATCGAAAAAGGTTCCTATAGAAATATAGATGGCAACAAGGCAACTGCATGGGGCTTTATTGCGGCCTCTGAAAAATCCGGCCTGGAGCTTTTCTGCGGTTCGTACCCCATTACTCCTGCTTCTGAGATTTTACATGAATTGGCTTTAAGAAGAGATTTTGGCGTGAAGACTTTTCAAGCGGAAGATGAAATTGCGGGTATCTGTACTGCTCTGGGTGCAAGCTTTGCTGGTTCGCTTGCTGTTACTTCCACATCGGGGCCGGGCCTGGCACTTAAGTCAGAAGCCATCGGACTGGCCATCATGACAGAGCTGCCGATCGTAATTGTAGATGTTCAACGGGGCGGGCCTTCTACCGGCCTGCCCACCAAACCTGAACAGTCGGACCTAATGCAAGCCCTTTACGGAAGGAACGGAGAAAGTCCTCTCGTGGTTCTGGCTGCAACGACACCCTCCAACTGCTTCCATTATGCATTTACAGCCGCTAAGATCGCCCTTGAACATATGGTACCGGTAATACTTCTGACGGATGGTTTTCTGGCCAATGGTTCAGAGCCCTGGAAAATACCTCAAATGAGTGATTACCCTAATATCAAGCCACCCATCGTTCCCCGGGGAGAGAAAGAGTGGATGCCTTATGCCCGTGACCCGGCAAAACTAGCCCGAACCTGGGCTGTTGCAGGAACACCGGGTTACGAGCATCGCATTGGAGGTCTCGAAAAAGACGAACTGACAGGTGCTGTATCTCACGACCCTCAAAATCATGAGAAAATGATATATCTGAGGGAGGAAAAAGTAAACCGGGTAGTACGGGATGTTCCCAACCAGAAAGTGGAAGGTAGCCAGGAAGGTGACCTGCTCCTGGTAGGCTGGGGAGGTACCTATGGCCACCTTAGAACTGCCCTGGATGAATTGAGAAAAGAAGAAAAAATGAAAATTGGCCTGGCCCAGTTTAATTACATTAAACCCCTGCCGGCAAATACCGGGGACATTTTAAACAGATTTGACAAAATTCTCGTCTGCGAGCTAAACCGGGGTCAGTTTATGGATTATCTCAGAATAAACTATCCCGAATTCAATTATTTAAAGTATAATAAAATACAGGGCCAACCTTTCACAACTATAGAAATTAAGGAACACGTTAAAAAACTCGTGGAGGTTAATCATTATGGCTGAAAACACAAAATACATTGATAGAAAAGAAACCTCACCCTCACCCAAAGATTTTAAAAGTGACCAGGAAGTCAGGTGGTGTCCGGGCTGTGGCAATCACGCCATCATGAATGCCATTCAGAAAGCTTTACCCCAAATGGGTATTCCCAGAGAAAAATTTGCCTTTATATCAGGGATTGGATGTTCTTCCAGATTTCCCTATTACATGAATACTTACGGTTTTCATGGAATACACGGCAGGGCTTCAGCCATAGCCTCCGGTACCAAAACGGCCAATCCCGATCTCAGTGTCTGGCAAATAACTGGTGACGGAGATTCCATGGCCATAGGCGGAAACCATCTGATTCATGTTGTTCGAAGAAACGTAGATATCAATATCGTCATTTTTAATAATGAAATCTATGGCCTTACAAAAGGTCAGTATTCTCCTACTTCAAAGCTTGGTGCAAAGACCAAGAGTTCTCCCTACGGTACCATTGAGAATCCATTTCATCCCGGCGAGCTGATTATCGGCGCCCAGGGTAAGTTCTTCGCCCGTTCGGTGGATACCAATATCAACCTGAACCAGGAGATTTTTCTGGAGGCCGAGAAACATAAAGGGACCTCGGTAGTTGAAATTGCCCAGAATTGCGTAATATATAACGATAAAACCCATGCCGAGATTACCGATAAAAAATATAAAGAGGACAGGCAAATTGTGCTCAGGCACGGGGAACCCATGATCTTTGGAAGAAACCGCGATAAAGGTATTGTGCTGGAGGGCTTAAAGCTTAAAGTTGTTGAATTGGGTCAAAATGGGTATACCGAGGATGATCTGTTGGTCCACGATGCCACTATCAAAGACCCGGGAATCCACCTGATGCTCGCAAATATGCAATATCCGGATTACCCTGTTGCAGTTGGTGTAATACGAGCTGTTGAGGCTGATACTTACGAAAGAAAATTAGAGAACCAAATAAAACAAGTAAAAGAACAAGCCGAATTTGAATGTGTGGATGATCTGCTGCACAGCGGAAACACATGGGAAGTGAAATAAAAAGCCGGTAGAATCTCTTTAAAATCTTGATTAACTTACGTGAAACATCCATGTATTTTTTACATATGATTGTAAATGTGTCCGGTGCTCACCTCCCGATACGAGCCCATGGCATCTGCCGTCAGACAGGAATGTGCCGGTAAGATGCCGATAAAATCGCCGATATCAAACTTTTTCATGGTTTCTGGACCTACATGCAGTATGCCATGCTCCTGTGATAATTTTCCCAAAATAATTTTTTCCTCTGGCATGATCCAGCATTTATCATTCACAATAACTCCATATCCATATATGGCTCTGTTCCCTTCATAAAATGAGTCTTTTGAAAAATGTACCGCCCCGCCGTGAATAATGATCTCGTTTCTTTTCTCATATTTGGCGACTACCGGGCAGGCTAAACAAACAGCAATATCCTCCAGTGAACATGCATTAAGTTTATATTGCTGAAGATCATAGAATATAAAATTTCCCGGTCGTATTTCCTGAATACCTCCAAAATCATCCGCTAACCTACACGAAGGGGTATCCCCAACAGAGATTATTATTTCTTCATTTGATTTTGCAATTTGATCTTTAACCCACAACAGCCGGTCTCTTGTTTCATTATGTATTTTTAATACCTCTCCTGTAGACCTCGCCTGATAGGTATGCCCGGCATGCGTCAGTAACCCTTTCAGATGTAATTTTGGAGCTTCATTAATTTTTTCTTTAAGCCGGAGTATTTCTTCTATATTTTCATGAGGAATACCGGTGCGTTTACTTCCGGTATCAATTTCAAGAAAAATGCCCACCTTGTAATTCAGCCCTTCGTTTAGTGCTTCAATACCCTCCATATTCACTAAAGTCAGATGAATGTTGCTATTCCTGGCTAAAATGTTTATTCTGTCAATCTCATTAATATTTAACGGGAAGGCAATGGTAATGTCATTCCATCCATCCTGAGCAAAATAAAATGCCATATCCACAGATGATACAGTGATTTTATCAATGCCATGATGAATGAACCAGCGACCTATTTCTCTTGACTGATGCGTTTTAAAATGAGGCCGTAGGGTGAGATTGTGCTTTTTGGCTTTATCAGCCATTCTGCGAATATTCTGGTTACACTTTGCCTTGTCTGCCAGAAGGACAGGTTTGGTCAGTCTCATGTTTTCACTGTTGTTTGTTGCTTGTTTAATGAATTCTCTTTCCAAAATTAGAAAAAATGGCAGCATCAACTTATGAAATTTATAAAAATATTTCCTTTCTGGTTTAATGCTCGCTTTTAAATAAATTGAGCCGCCAATTGGTGGATTACAGTTGGGTTCTGTAATTATTTAAATTCTTTCTAAATAATTCCCCCAAATTGTAAATATGCTATATATCATCTGTTATTTTTCAAACATCCGTAAATTTGTGACCTGTTTGAAATGTTAGATGAATCATATGGCAAGGGATGTGATTGAGCATAAGGGTCGAATCGATTCTATCGAAGGGAACAGAATAAGAGTACACTTTGTCACCATGAGCGCTTGTTCCAATTGCCATGCTAAAAGTGTATGTTCAGCCTCAGGGATGGAAAATAAAGAGATTGAAGTGACTGATTACAGCAATCGTTTTCAGGAGGGTGAGGAAGTCAAAGTTTTACTCAAACAATCATTGGGTTTTAAAGCTTTATTCTTCGGATATGTCCTGCCTTTCCTGCTTTTATTATTTGCTTTGTTTTCCTTTTCAGCGATATTCACCAATGAAGTGGTGGTGGGATTGTTATCCCTGGGTATACTTGTGCCCTATTATATGATTATATATCACAAAAGAAATTATTTTCAGAAGTCGTTTACATTTTATTTAGAAGAGATAAGCTAAATCAATTATATTATGTCAACTACAGTCATATATACCATTGTATCCTTAAGTGGGCTGGGAGCTACGGCAGCGATTATTTTGTATATGGCAGCCCAGAAATTTAAAGTTCACGAAGACCCTCGCATAGACGAAGTTGAAGATGCTTTGCCCGGAGCAAACTGTGGTGGTTGCAGCTACCCAGGTTGCCGTGCTTTTGCTGAAGCTGTGGTCAAAGCAGATGATTTATCGGAATTGTATTGCCCTGTTGGGGGAAATGAAACCATGCAAAAAGTGGCTGAGATTATGGGGCAGGAGATTGAGGAGAAAGATCCCCAGGTAGCAGTCGTCAGGTGTTCCGGTTCTTTTGAAAATGCACCTGCAACTACCCGCTATGATGGACCAGCCAGTTGCACAATTGAAAACGCATTGTACGGAGGAGAAACGGGATGTCATTATGGTTGTCTGGGGAAAGGCGATTGTGTTGAATCATGTGACTTTGATGCCATCTTTATGAATAACCAAACCGGCCTGCCCTATGTAATCGATAATAATTGCACCGCATGTGGTGCCTGTGTGGAAGCATGCCCCCGCGATATCATCGAATTGAGAAAACGAAACAAAAAAGACCGGAAAATTTATGTCTCCTGTGTCAATCAGGATAAAGGCGGAGTGGCCAGAAAAGCATGCAAGGTTGCTTGTATTGGCTGTGGAAAATGCGTAAAGGTTTGTCCTTTTGATGCCATTACACTTGAGAATAACCTGGCCTATATCGACCCATATAAATGTAAGCTATGCAGAAAATGTGTCGAAGTTTGTCCTACAAACGCCATTCTGGAAGTTGGTTTTCCGCCCAGAAGAAAGAAAACCAATGAGAAATCGGAATCGCTTCAGTCTGAAAGCAAAGCAAAAAACAAAAACATTGAATAAAACCAGAATATAGGATGCAAGTGTTAAAAACATTCTCAAAAGGTGGGGTACATCCTCCGGAAAACAAACTTTCTGCGGATAAACCCATAGAAAAACTGGAGTTACCCAGGCAAGTTTACATACCTATAGCCCAACATATTGGTGCCCCTTCAAAACCAGTTGTAAAGAAGAAAGATAAGGTTAAAACAGGGGATGTTATTGCCCAAAGTCAGGGTTTTGTTTCCTCTAATATCCATTCATCCGTTTCCGGCACGGTTTCAAAAGTAGGTGAAATTATTGACACCACCGGATTTAAAAAACCCGCAGTGACTATTGATGTTGAAGATGATGAATGGAATGACAGCATTGATACAAGTTCGGATATCATAAAGGACTATTCCTTTAGCAGCCAGGAAATTGTTGATAAGATACTTCAGGGAGGGATCGTAGGAATGGGAGGCGCTACTTTTCCCTCCCACGTTAAACTAAGTGTTCCCGAGGGTAAGAAGATCGATACCCTTGTCATTAATGGCGTGGAATGTGAGCCTTATCTTACTTCCGATCATCGTGTTATGCTTGAACGGGGCGAAGAGATGCTGATCGGCATTAAACTTTTAAAAAAAGCCCTGGGGGTTGAACACGTACTTATTGGAATAGAGCAGAACAAGCCTGATGCCATAGAACATGTCACCAATCTTGTAAGCAAAGAAGAAAACATTGAGGTGTATCCCCTTAAAGTTAAATATCCTCAAGGGGGTGAAAAGCAATTGATCAAAGCCTTGCTGAACCGCGAGGTTCCCTCAGGAGGATTACCTCTGGATGTGGGTGTGGTCGTGCATAATGTTGGTACTTCACTCGCAGTGTATGAAGCCGTGCAAAAAAACAAACCCCTTTTTGAACGGGTAGTGACGGTTACCGGGAAGTCCTTATCAAAACCCTCCAATTTCCTGGTTAGAATAGGTACTCCCATTAAGGATTTGATAGAAGCAGCCGGTGGCCTGCCTGAAGATACCGGTAAGGTGGTCAGCGGAGGCCCGATGATGGGTAAAGCCTTAAGCTCTTTAAATGTCCCTGTGGTTAAGGGAACTTCAGGAATACTGGTAATTCCTGAAAAAGAAGCCCATAGAGCTGAGGAATTCAACTGCATCCGCTGCGGCAAATGTGTAGATGCTTGTCCTATGGGACTTGAACCCTACTTACTCAAGCAACTGGCTCAGCTTGAGCGATATGAAGATTGTGAAGAAAATGCTATAATGGACTGTATGGAATGCGGTTCCTGCAGTTTTACATGTCCGGCCCGTGTGCCTTTGCTCGATTATATCAGACTCGGAAAAACAAACGTAAATCAAATTATACGAAACAGAAAAGATAAGTAATGGATAGCAACAAGGTATTAACAGTTTCTCCATCACCGCACGTATATGAGAATACCAGTGTAAGGAAACTTATGTATGGAGTGATAATTGCCCTGCTACCAGCTCTGGCATGGTCAGTGATTTCCTTCGGTATTGGGGCCATCATCGTTACATTGATTTCTGTATTATCGTGCATCGCTTTTGAATATTTGATACAAAAATTTCTTCTAAAACAAAAGCCAACCGTTACCGATGGCTCAGCCCTGGTAACCGGTTTGCTTTTGGCATTTAATGTGCCTTCAAATTTACCCGTGGGCATTATTATTATTGGTGCACTGGTGGCTATTGGTATAGGAAAAATGTCATTTGGGGGGTTGGGAACCAATCCGTTCAACCCGGCTCTTGTTGGGCGGGTTTTCCTGTTAATCTCCTTCCCGGTGCAAATGACCAGCTGGCCCACACCAAAGGGCCTCAATACCGATTATGTTGATGCCCAAACCGGTGCTACTCCTTTGGGTATCCTTCAGGAGAAAGGAGATGTAGCCGTTTCCCAACTTATGGATAAAATGCCTGAGTATTCCGACCTGTTTTATGGTCAAATGGGTGGCTCGCTGGGGGAAATGGCTGCTTTTACCTTGATCATCGGTTTTGTTATACTGCTTTACCTGAGGATTATCTCCTGGCACATTCCAGTTTCAACCGTTTTGAGTGTAGGGGTATTCACAGGAATATTGTGGCTTGCTGATCCGTCGCAATATGCTGATCCACTGTTTCACATTCTTTCCGGAGGATTGCTTCTTGGAGCGATTTTCATGGCTACCGACTATGTTACATCCCCCATGACCAACAAAGCCAAATGGATCTACGGAATTGGTATCGGGGTGCTAACAGTGATCATCCGGGTTTTTGGTTCATATCCCGAAGGTGTTTCCTTTGCCATTCTGATCATGAATGCTTTTGTGCCCATTTTAAACAGATACATAAAACCTAAGCGATTCGGAGAGGAGGTGCAACATGGCTAACAAAGAATCTACTTTTACAAATATGGTGCTGACCCTTTTTATTATTACACTTGCAGCATCTACCACTTTGGGTTTTATTTATGAACTGACGCGGGAACCGATTGCCGAGGCAGAGATGCGGAAAAGAAATATGGCCATCCGGCAGGTTGTACCAGATTTTTCCAATCAGCCGAATAATGAGTCTTATAAGGTTGCAGTGGAAGGCGACAGCCTGCAAGTATACCCGGCAAAACAAGATGGCGAGCTTACCGGCTTGGCGGTTTCTTCATTCACCGATCAGGGGTTCAGCGGAAGAATCAGAATAATGGTGGGTTTCAGGCCTGACGGTACAATTAATAACATTTCCGTGCTGGAGCATGCAGAAACTCCCGGCTTAGGTGATAAAATAGAAAAAGCCAAGTCGGACTGGAGCTCCCAGTTTAACGGCAAAGATCCTGAGCAATTCAATTTAGAGGTTCAAAAAGATGGAGGAGATGTGGATGCCATCACTGCTGCTACCATATCATCAAGAGCTTATTGTGATGCAGTGCAAAGAGCCTATAAAGCATTTCAGAAAGGAGGTTCCAAATGAAA
>JBNJFN010000026.1:17809-20157 GCA_051746885.1 Bacteroidota bacterium
CCCGATGTTATAGAATTCTCAGTATACGAAGGAGACGGAATGCTGGTTTTTGTATTGGCACCCGGCGCATTTCTGGCTTTGGGCTATTTAATTATGTTAGCGGAGAAATTAAAAAAGAAAATTTACTAGATTATGGAATATGTAATTATCATCATTTCGGCAGTTTTTGTTAACAACATCGTTTTAAACAGGTTTTTAGGAATCTGCCCTTTTATCGGTGTTTCCAGCAAGGTAGAAACAGCCATAGGAATGACAGGAGCTGTGGCTTTTGTGATGACACTGGCCACCATCATCACCTACTTGTTGCAAAATTATATATTGTTACCGCTGAACATCACTTTCATGCAGACCATCACCTTTATCCTGGTGATTGCTTCCCTGGTTCAGCTTGTGGAGATCGTTCTTAAGAAGGTGAGCCCTCCCATGTACCAGGCGCTTGGTATTTTTCTGCCCCTGATGACCACCAATTGTGCCATACTGGGGGTAGCGCTCCTCGCTGTGCAGAATAATTACAACCTGCTTGAAAGCGTTGTTTTCGGGCTTGCCAACGCTATCGGATTCGGACTCGCACTGGTCGTTTTTGCAGGCCTCCGGGAACATCTCGATTTGGTGAATGTTCCAAAACCTATGAGGGGTGTACCCATAGCATTTATTGTGGCTGGCTTATTATCGTTGGCTTTTATGGGATTTTCCGGCATCGTTTAAAACAGTTTCTAAAGTTAAATACCCTTAAAGCCATTTAATACTGATGATAGTTTTAAATGAAAGAGTAAAGAACAAGAAACTGCAATCACGTAACTCATTGGTTATATAGGAACAATAAAAAAAATTATCTGATCCTGTATGATCAGGATGGGTTTTCACTTTCGTTTACATTTGCGTTTGCATTTACAGGTGCAGTAACCTCATCCTCATATGCCGGACAATACTGGCTTTTACAAGAGGAAAACAGGGTAGCCAGCACAAAAGCAAAAAGCAGAACAATAGCTAATTTTTTCATTTGAAATAGTTTTTAAATTTATTTTTCAAAACTAGAAAAAATTACAAAACTATAAAAATCATATCTGATTATCTTAACTTTATTGTTGGTGAAGAACCAGATTTTTTTGATTGAAATCAATATTTTCCTGATCGGGATTATTGGTTTTATGTTTATGGGCATAAGCCGGACATGGTGTTGTAGAGTGGCAGGAGGCGAATGCAGCACTTATGAATAATAAAGCGGCGGCTAAAGCAATCCATTTTCTTTTCATGGGTCTTCCCTTTTTTGGTTTTAATTCAACGTTCTATTATCATCCGTTACGGAGGGATGAAAAATTGGTTACCTGCCAAAAGGTAATATAAATCACCTTTTGGTTATGCTATAAAGCATATAAAAAACAAATAGAACCGAAAATCAATGGTTCATAATGATTTGTTTGGGATTTAGTAAAAAAATTTCTTATATGACTCATTTCAAGCGATACGGTTTAAAATTCAATTTCTGATCAAATAAACCCGGATGTAGTAAAGCTTGTTCTCAGGATTGTGATGGGTTAAAAAACATCTGTATCATTTGGGTGAGTTAGACCGAAGTTTATTAATATTGCAAAAGAATTTTAAAATACAATTACTATGTTGGATACCATCATGCAACACCGTTCCATAAGGCAATATAAGGATACACCGGTAGATGAAAAAGACTTGAATGAAATACTGGAAGCTGGAACGCGTGCTTCCACAACCGGAAACATGCAACTCTATTCGATTGTAATTACCCGGGATGATGAGAAAAAGAAGGAGCTTTCCCCCGCCCATTTTAATCAGCCTATGGTTATGCAGGCTCCTGTTCATTTGACCTTCTGTGCAGATATCAACCGTTTTCACAAGTGGTGTAAGCAACGCAACGCGGAACCCGGTTACGACAATTTTCTCTGGTACATCAATGCGGCCATCGATGCATTGCTTGTATCCCAAAATGTTTGTCTGGCTGCAGAGGAAAAAGGAATGGGCATATGTTATCTTGGAACGGCAACTTATAATGCCGATCAGCTTATCCGGATATTAAATCTGCCCAACGGCGTAGTGCCTGTTGCAGCTATAGTAATGGGTTATCCCGATGAAGACCCCGGACTAACCGACAGGCTCCCATTGGAAGGGGTAATCCATTATGAGACCTATAATGATTATACCGCAGAAGATATCGACCGTATCTTTTCAGAGAAAGAATCACTGGAGGAAACCCGGCAAATCATTGAGGAAAACAACAAGGAAACTCTTGCCCAGGTGTTCACCGATAACCGGTATAAAAAAGAAGATAACCTCCATTTCTCCAAGCAGTATTTAAAAGTATTGCAAAGCCAGGGATT
>JBNJFN010000027.1:0-20058 GCA_051746885.1 Bacteroidota bacterium
CAGCCCTTTTTAGCTGTTCGTCCCTGCCTTCGGCCTTGCTGTCGGGATCATTGTTAATAATGATATCGGGAACAGCAGGGCCATGTTCCATGTTTTGATTGGTTTCCTTTACATACCAGGCCCGGTAGGGTAACCTGATGTATGACCCATCTATCAGTCTGCTTCCTCCTGTGGAGATAACTGCTCCAAAGGTGGGTGTTCCCACCAGCGTTCCGACATCCAGTGTTTTGTAAGCATGGGAAAAGATCTCAGCATTGGAATAACTGCTCTGATTGCACATGGCAATGGAGGGCTTCGTCCATGCCGAAAGAGGAAGTCGTTCAGCAAACGGATAATGTTCCCTGAATTTTTCGTGGTTTTTCTCCAGATTATCCGTTGCTCCCCTGGGGATGGTATATGCGTGTTGCTGAACGTTGAGCACGGTCATCAGATAGTCGGTCGTCCAGCCGCCACCATTGAACCGCACATCAATCACAATGCCTTTATTGCCATAACCACTTGCCATTAGTTCACGCTGAAATTGTTCAAAACTGTTCCAGTTCATGGCTTGTACATGGATATAACCAAGCTCGCCGTCGCTGTATTGTTCTGTCAGCTTTTTGCGTTCTTCAACCCATTCACGGTATTTCTCTCTGTTTAGGCTGTTTGTGGGACGGATGATTACATTTCTGGTGCTTCCTTCTTCATCCTGCACTTCCATGTAAATTTCCTCCTTCTCTTTGTTGGTGAGATATTGATAAAGGTTATGGCCGGCTACTTCCTTGCCGTTGACCATGGTGATGATCTCATCTTCTTTCAGTTTGCTGAAGGATTTATCTGCCGGTGAATTGGGTATTACATGTGTGATCTTTGCCCCCTGTTCATGTGGCACAACTTCAACGCCCAGCAAACCGGTTTCCACATCTTCTGTTTCAGAGAGATCACTACCATATAATCCCATATGGCTGGCATTAACCTGTCCCAGCATGATGTTGAACATATCCCGGAAATCATGTTTTGTAGATGCGGTCAGAGCCATGGGTTTGTATTTCTCCTTCAGCGCTTTCCAATCTTGTCCGTGGAAATTCGGATCATAGAATCGACTTTGAAGCAGCGACCAGCCGTTTTGAAATATTTGCTGCAGTTCTTTCTGCAATTTAATATCCATTTCTGCATTCACCGATACGGTTTTCAGTGTTTTATCCTTTGGATTCAGATGTGCCAGGCTACCGCCTTGTCTCAGCATATAGAGTTTACCTGAGTTATGATCTATCTTTAGGTTGCTTGGTCCTTGCTTGTCATCGGTCAATTGGGTCATGTCTTCTCCGTTCCATTTGATACTGTAAATTTCTTCGGCAGCTTTGTAAGTTTTCCAGCCATCCCGGTTGGAAACAAAGTAGAAGGTTTCTCCGTCGTTAGAGATCAACAGGTCAGACTCGTTGCCCGGCAGGCCGGTGACCTGCTCCAGGCGTTCGTGAATGTCTTCCGTATCGATCTCTACTTTCACCGAATCTTTTTGCTTTTTGTCTTTATCATTTTCTTCGCTGTTATCGTCCATCTCCTGCCAGTCTTCCCTGGTTTTTTGCCAGTCTTCTTTTTTCAGCCATGCAAACCAAAGGTCTCTGTCGCCGTTGTTCCTTTCCGAAAGAAATCCCAGCTTGCTTCCGTCGGGGCTCCAGAAAGGCTGATAATCCCCTTTGGGATGCATGCTGACATTTACGGGACCCTTGCTGTTGTCGGCTGCATGAATGTAAACTTCGGAATTGAAATTGAGGTTGTCCAGTGAATAAGCCAGCCATTTGCTGTCTGGGCTCCAGGTTACTCCACCCGGGGAAGCCCATCCTTCTCTGAGTGTTGTTGGGTTGCCCAGTTCTGCCTGTTCAGCATCGATCTCTGCTGTGATGAGGGTTCCGTTGTTTCGTATAAAAGCAATTTTATTGCCGTCGGGCGAAACGGTAGGGTTTTCCTCGGACTCTTCGGTATGGGTCAGCCTGATGGTTTCAAATCTTAAACTTTCATAAAGATTGGTATTTTCGGGGTCTGAAGAGCGCAACAGATACAGATCCTTTTGTCCTTCGCGATCAGATACGAAAACCAACGTAGTATCATTAACCCAGTCGAGGTCGAAATCCCGGTAGGGATGATCGGTCAGCCGGACTGTACGTGTTTTCTCTTTCTTGTTATTGACCAGAAATAGTTCACCCCTGATGACAAAAGCCGTTTGCTTTCCATCGGGGGAAAGGGCATAATCGCTGAGGTTATCGGTGTATGTCTTGTGCTTTACCGGAACGTGCCGATAGTCCCGGCTGAGGTTCAGGGCCAGTTTTTGAGGCCGGGCGTCTGTTTCCTTCTTAACATATATATCAATGCCTTTTTCAAATGCCAGGGTATTGCCATCAGTACTTACGTCAAAATAACGGATACCGTTTTCTGTCGCATCTGTGAGGGCCTCGGCTGTTCCTGATTTCTGACCGTTATCGTCTAAACTGACTTTGAATATGTTGTATTTGCCATTTCTTGAGCTTATAAAATATAAGGTACTGGAACCCACCCACCGGGGTTGAAAGTCATTTCCTTTATAGGTGGTTATCTGGTGGTAGTTATCATTTTCCTTGTCGTATATCCATATATCCTTATTGGCCGGGCCTTTGTATATTTCCCTGGTTTCCCTGCAGGAACCTCTTACAAAAGCAATAAATCGTTTGTTGGGTGAAAGAACCGGTGTATAACCTGTTGCATCCAAAATTCGCTCCGGGGTTTCTCCTTCCAGGGATACTTTGTATATCTCTTCTTCCCGTTCAACCTGAGCAAAGGCCCTGTTGGTGGTAAATGCCACTTCATTTTCCGATAGCCAGCCAGAGACCTCATCATTGGTTGAATGGTAAGTAAGGCGCCGGGTTTCACTTCCGTCTGTCTTAATGGTGAACACATCGTTATTTCCATAGCGGTCACTGGTGAATGCTATGTAGTTGTCATCCGGGCTCCAGCGAGGGCTCCCGTCATATCCCTCATGGATAGTCAAACGGTTGGCTGTGGATGAATTGTTCAGATCTTTTACCCAGATATCCCCCTGATAGCTGAAGGCCACCCGGGAACCATCACTGTTTAATGAGGGATAACGAACGAAAAAGTTGTGCTCCTGGGCATTAGTGGACATCAGGCTTGGAGCAAGCAATATCAGAGGTAAGAGCCAGATTAGTTTCTTAAGCATAACAGTTGATTTTTTGAAATTGAACATATTTTAATTGGTTTGTTTAATATACTTTTGATAATATTTACAGTATTCTGTCAACGGACATTGATCGCATCTGGGATTTCTGGCAGTACAGATATATCTTCCATGAAGGATCAGCCAATGATGTGCTTTGGGAATCAGATCTTCGGGAATATATTGTATCAGTTGTTTCTCAGCTTGTAGTGGATTCTTTGCCCTCCATGTCAGGCCTATCCTCTCGGAAACTCTGAATACGTGGGTGTCAACAGCCATGGCAGGCTTGTTGTAGATGACAGAAGCAATGACGTTGGCAGATTTTCTTCCCACACCGGGAAGTTTTTGCAGATTTTTAACATCATCCGGGATGTTACCGTCGAACTGTTCAATCAGGGTTCTGGCCATACCCACCAGATGTTTTGACTTGTTGTTGGGATATGAACAACTTTTTATGTATTCATATATTTCTTCGGGCCGGGCTTTTGACATTTCTCCAGGGGTAGGAAATGCTTCCAGAAGGGAAGGAGTGATCATATTGACCCTTTTATCCGTGCACTGGGCAGATAATATTACAGCAACAATCAGTTCAAAAGGGTCGTTATGGTTCAGCTCGGTTTCCGCCACGGGATGGTTTTCCCTGAAATACTCCATCACCTTATCTATTCGTTCTTTTCTGGTCATTATTAAAGTTAATCAAAATTAACAAACTCAATCCGGTTTATAAAGTGCATTCACCCATTCAAAATTAATACAAACCATGCTGTGGTACAAATTTATTGGTTTTATTGTGTGGAAAGTGCTGTTATATGTATAATTTTATGGCCTCAACAGAGAAAAGGGATTCGTATGGTAAGTTACTTACAGGTAAATGAGCTGACCAAGTCTTTCGGAGATCTGGTATTGTTCGAAGATCTGTCTTTTGGAATTGCCAAGGACCAAAAGTCGGCATTGATCGCAAAGAACGGGGAGGGAAAAACCACATTGCTGAATATACTGGCAGGAAAAGATTTACCTGACAGTGGGGATGTGATCTACCGGAATGATATCAGGGTAGGATATCTGGCCCAGGAACCTCAGATGGATCCTGAAAAGACCACCCATGAGTTTGTTTTCCGTTCTTCGAATAAGATATTGAAGACTATACAAGAATACGAGCGAGCCATGGAAAGTGGTGATTCTGCAAAGATTTCATCTGCCTTTGATAAGATGGACCGGCTGGGTGCCTGGGATCATGAAATAAAGGTGAACCAGATTCTTTCCCAGCTCAATATTGAGGATTTCAACAAGAAAATCAAACAACTTTCAGGAGGCGAGAAGAAACGGGTGGCACTTGCCGAAGTGCTGATCCATGAGCCCGATTTCCTGATTCTTGACGAGCCTACCAATCATCTCGACCTGAATATGATTGAATGGCTGGAGGAATATCTGAAGAATTCTGTTTTTACATTGCTGATGGTAACACACGACCGGTATTTCCTTGACCGGGTGTGCAACGATATTCTTGAGCTTGAAGGTTCATCCCTATACCGTTATAAAGGAAACTATTCCTATTTTCTCAGGAAAAGAAGAGAACGGATTCACAACCAGGAAAGGGAAGTTGAAAAGGCCAAAAATCAGCTCAGAAAAGAAGAAGACTGGATCAAAAGGATGCCCAAAGCCCGGGGAACAAAAGCCAAACACAGAATCGACAATTATTATCGTTTGAAAGACGTAGCCGCTCAGGATAGGGAAGAGGAGACCATGAAAGTCGATTTTGAAGCCTCGCGTATGGGCAAGAAGATCATGATTGTTAAAAACCTGAATAAAAACATTCAGGATATATCTTTAATTAATGGTTTTTCCTACCAGTTTGAAAGATTTGAAAAAATCGGTCTGGTTGGACCCAATGGCAGCGGGAAGACCACCTTCCTGAACCTGATTGTGGGGGAAGACCAACCCGACGAGGGTTATATTGAAGCCGGAGAAACCATTCAGATAGGTTATTACCGGCAAGAGGGCATGTCATTTGACGAAGATCAAAGGGTGATCGATATCGCCCAGGGAGTGGCTGATGCTGTTACCATGAGCGACGGCAGCGTCTTAACCGCCAAACAGTTTCTGAACTACTTTCTTTTCGATTATGACAAACAATATGTGAAGGTGGAGAAACTGAGTGGCGGAGAAAAACGCCGTTTGTATTTGCTTACTATATTAATGAAGAAGCCCAATTTTCTGATCCTGGATGAGCCCACCAATGATCTGGACATAATGACTTTAAATGTTCTGGAGCATTATCTCCAGCAATTCAACGGGTGTGTGCTGATCGTCTCGCACGATCGTTATTTTATGGATAACATTGTAGATCATATTTTCGTTTTCAGAAGTAAAGGTGAAATAAAAGATTTTCCAGGCAACTACACTCAGTACCGCGATCGTATCATGAGTAGCTTTTACAGTGAAAAGCCTGATAAATCAAAGAAAAAGTCAAAGAGGAAACCGAAGACAAAAAAGAAAAGTTCTGTTTCCTATCAACAACGGCAGGAGTATAAAAACCTGGAGCAAGAGATTGAGGCTCTGGAGCAGGAGAAAAAGTCCCTGGAAGAGGAGATGAACAGTGGTGAGCTGGATAGTGAAAAAATTATGGAAAAATCGAACAGGCTGGGAGAGTTGATGCGAATGATCGATGAAAAGACAGATCGTTGGCTGGAGCTGAGTGAGATGATCAATAATTAAATGAAGATTTTTTGTCTTAGGCTTATATAATTGATTTCGAAATTATCACCAACTATATTTAGATAATGAGTAGTCAGCAAAGAATTGACGATCTAAGAGAACGGGAAAAAGAACTCAATTGTCTCTACCGGATCATGCAGATCCTGAAAGATGAAGAAAATGACATTGAGGATATCCTGAAAGAAGTGGTCAATGAGATTCCCTATGGGTGGAGGTTCTCCGGTATTTGTATGGTGAAGTTGATTTACCAGAACAAGCAATTTACAACCCCTTATTTTTATGAGACCAAGTGGTGTCAAACCGCAGAAATTGTTGTGGATGAAAAGGTAATGGGAGAGATCAGGGTGTATTATGCCGATAATGTCGCAAATGACCCAGATAAACTATTTTTACCCGAGGAATACCAACTGCTTAAAAACATTGCCAATCAGGTATCCTTGTTTATATTTAACAGACGATTGAGATATACGGTGGACTATCTGGGTGAGGAAAGCTACGAAAGAGAAAAAAGGGAATTATTGCCGCATGATTCGGATTATCACTGGAGATGGAGAGACAAGATGGCTTATGTAATTGCGCAGCGGGCTGATTTTAAAAAGTTTGGGATCAAGGCCATTTATGTTATCGGAAGCACCCAGGAGGGTACAGCAGGAGCCGGGAGTGATCTGGATCTGCTTATCCATACCGATGCTGATGAACAGCAAAGAGAATTGATAAAAACCTGGATCGATGGTTGGAGTAAATGTCTGGCCGAAGTAAATTACGAAAAAACAGGTTACATGGTAAAGGAATTAATTGATCTGCATCTTGTGACTACCAAGGAGCTGAACGATAAGAGAGATAGTTTCGCTACCATGGTGGGGAGACACGAGAATTCAGCCAAACTGATCAGAGAAGAATGAAGGATATGTTGCACTGCTATTTTGTTTCCGATCTCCATGGAAATATAGAAAAATACGATAAATTATACCATCTTCTGCTTCGTCAGCCGCCCGATATTCTTTTTATCGGCGGAGATGTTCTGCCTCATGGTTTTTATATGAAGAAGAAAGAACCTGAGGATTTCATCCGGAACCAGTTGGCAGAAAGGTTTATTAGATTAAAAGAGAAGCTGGGAGAGCGGTATCCTAAAGTTTTGCTCATTCTGGGGAATGATGATCCCCGTATCAACGAGGAAAGGATCATAAAGCTGGGTTCACAATACCAGATATGGGATTATATCCACAACCAGCATGTGCAGTATGCGCATTATGATATTTATGGCTACGCTTTTGTGCCGCCCACACCTTTTGGTTTAAAGGACTGGGAGAAATATGATGTTTCCCGTTTTGTAGATCCGGGATGCAGCCATCCTGCGCAGGGTATGCGTACGGTGAAGCCCGATTATAATCCCGAGCATGAAAATATCAAGAACGACTTGCATGCTTTGACAGACGGGGAAGGTCTTTCCTCCGCCATCTTTTTGTTTCATTCCCCTCCTTACGATACCCCTCTGGATCGTGCCGCCCTGGACGGGAAAATGGTTGATTATGTCCCCATGGATGTACACGTGGGAAGCATCGCCATACAGCGATTCATTAACGAGCGGCAGCCCTTGTTGACTTTACACGGTCACATCCATGAGTCCTCTTCAATAACCGGCAGTTGGAGCGAAAAGATGGGTAATACTTTTGCCTTTACTGCTTCCTACGATGTGAAAGACCATCTGGCAGTAGTGGAATTTGACCTGGAGAACCTCCGAAATGCCAAAAGGGTTATATTATAGTTGTAGATGTTGTTTGTTCCTGATGAGATGCTATCCACAGAATAATGGTTAAAAATTGATCCGGTATAGCATCACTGGAAAGAAGCTTTGCTGGTATTCGGTGACGACCCTTTCCTGATTGGGATCGTAGCTGGTGCTGAAAGTGTTTTTATGATCCGTGATATTGGTGATATCAAGCGCCCATTCCTGGGTGAAGTGTTTTTTGTTTTGCTTGAAGCTGAGACGGCCATCCATACGGAAATAAGGTTTATATTGTTCTTCAAAGGCCAAGGTTTCTTTATAAACCGTCTGATCCTGCTCGCGGGATGTGTCCAGATCGATAGGGGTGTATCTTTTGCCGCCTGCTGTGGTCATCCGTAGATCTATGGATAGGGTGTTCTGTTTGCCAAGAGGTATTTCATATCCTCCCAAAGCGTTGATCACATAAGAGTTGTTGAATGCAGTATTTCTTTGAATGCCATCGCTTCCCTTATATTTGCTGTCGAATAGCGAAGCCGTGATCAGAAAATAATAATTTTTACTCAGGAATTTTTCCAGCGTCAATTCCAGACCGTAATTGCGGCTTGTACCCTGGTTAACCAAGCTGTCGACACGGGTTAGATGAAAGCTTGCCCCATAATTGGCCAATGAGAAATGGCTGTTTTTCTGTTCTACAGGAATGTCGTACTGATTTTGGTAGTAGGTTTCGGTTTTCAGACGCAGGTTCTCTGACAGACTGTAATCGTAAGACAGCACGTACTGGTTGCTTCTTGTAAAATTGAGGTCGTTATTGGTCTGGATATACTGACGGTTGGAAATATGTGTTTGTATCAAGTAGAGGAACAATGGCTGTAGCTGAGCGTGTTTGCCATATCCCAGACTGAGCGATTGATTATCTTTGAAATCCCATTCCATATTGAATCTGGGTTCCAATCCCCAGGTTTTATTGAATGCAAAATATTGCCCGTGTAGCCCTGTGTAGATAGAAAAATCATCGGTGAACCGGTGTTCCCACTGTCCGTATCCCTGGTAGAGCAACAGGTTCTGTTTTTTTGAATTGGTCTGGGTTATGTATTCGGGCTGCTCGGGCTGCCTGTCATAGCCCTGGAAAACACTGTCCAAATAATGAATGGATTGATTTTCCAGGCTAAATCCAAAATCAACAGTATTCTGAACATCAATTTTTTTTACCATTTTGCTGTAAAAACCCATCTTCCACTGCCGGTTGTTTTCATGATAGACCAGTTTTTTAGGCCCATCCTCGTATAATGAATCGATTTTTGTAGTTACCCGGGTTCCTGAGACTGAAAGGCTGTTTTTGATACGGGTGTTTTCATTGAAAAAATGGAGGTGACTCAGACCGGCAACCGCCATATCCGATCCGTTTCGTGTCCGGTAACCTTTTGGGGCATCGTAGGTGTGAGCACTACTGTCCCTCTCCTGTCCCAGATCGATGTGGCTGGTACCCCCGAGGCCAAAAAGGGAGATTCTGCCCTTTTGGGTTGGAACGTTTAGTTTGAATGAGAGGTCCTGGTATTCCGGGACCGCTCCTACACTCAAATTGATTCCCAGTTCGTTCATTACAGCAAGTGTGGAATATCGGTAATTGGCCAGATAAGAAGCTTTGGAACTGTCGGAGAATGGACCTTCTGCTCCCAGCTCGAAGCCATTGAACCCCACCTGACCGGTATATTCCCGCTTTTCATTGTTCCCGTTACGCATTTTCAGATCGAAAACCCCCGACAGGGCATTTCCGTATTCTGCCGGGAAAGCGCCGGTGAAAAAGTCGGAATTGGTCAGCAAGTTGTTGTTGAGCATGCTTATGGGTCCGCCGGTAGCACCCAGGGCTCCAAAATGATTGGGATTGGGGATGTTAACCCCTTCCATCCTCCATAATAATCCGATGGGTGGATTTCCCCGTATGATGATGTCGTTTCGCTGATCACCGGCGCTGATGACCCCGGCATAGTTGGCCGCCATCCTGGAAGGGTCACCCCAGCTTCCGGCATATTTCTCTGTTTCTTCAACGGTAAAGGATCTGGCGCTTACCTTGGCCATTTCATTGCCGGGACGGTCTTTTCTTCTCCCTCTGATTATCACTTCACCGAGCTCCTGAATATTTTCTTCAAGCCCGATATTCAATATAAGCTCTTTCCCGCTTTTCAATAAAAGGTTGCGAAGGGTTATGCTTTCATATCCAACAAAGGACACCCGCAGGCCTACCCTGCCGACCGGCACATTTTCCAGTCTGAACGAACCGTCCTGGTCGGTAGTGGTACCTTTCGGCGGATCACTTCCTAAAAGCAATATGGTAGCACCAGGCAAAGGCGATTGAGTATGTTTGTCCATAATCTCACCCCGAATGGTCTGGGTTAACTGGCTTTCCTGTGCCGGTAACCAGGATGATAAAAAGAGAAAAGGAGTAAGCAGTTTTAGCCAATGCATGGGATTAGCGTTTTAACTTGTATAACAAAAAATATTCCAGTCCGGCTGAAAGTTAATTTATTTTTCGGTATTGTTTGATTTTTTCCGCTTGATTATGTATATTTTACAGTTTATTGTTATAGTCCTGTTGATCACAGGAAGCTGGTTCTTCAAATATCCCGATGTGATTCCTTCTGAAATTGTGGTGACAACAGAGAATCCGCCTGCAGTCATTGTGGCCAGGTCAACCGGTAAAATCAATCATTTGGTGGTCAGTGATAAGCAAAGGGTGGAGCAGGGACAGATGTTGGCTGTCATTGAAAATCTTGGTGACTACAGGGATATTCTGAAACTTGAAACCCTGTTGGAAGGTTTTGGGGACAGCATTCAGGCCGGGCATATAGAAACCGGATGGACAGATGATAATTATCAGATGGGCGAGGTGCAACCGGAATATTCTCTTTTTTTAAAGCGCTTTGAAGATTATGAGCATTTTATCGATCTGGATTATCACCGGCAGAAAATTAATTCCCTGAAAGAAGAACTGAAGCAGGCAAGGCAGAGGTCATTACAAAAGAAACCCGTTTATTGGAGCGAATTGTAAGACCTTTGCGATATATGGTGAATAAGAATTTGGCTAAAAACAATCCCTGATCAGCGTCTATGGATTGGTTAGTTAAATGGAACAGAACGCCCGGAACAAATAATAAATTCCAAGTCACAAGCACCAAATAACAAATAATTACCAAATTCCAATGACCTAAATTCCAAACCCAGCTAAAACACGTTTTGGTAATTGAATTTTTGGTTATTGGAAATTATTTGTGATTTGAGATTTGTTATTTGGAATTTATTCTTCTTCAGAGCATTTCCATTCTCCTTTTTCTTTTATTAAAGGTTGCAATTTTCCGGTAACCGATGTTTCTCAGCATTTCTACAGCTTGATCAAAATGCTGACCTACCTCATTAGAAACGTGGGCATCAGATCCTAATGTTACCGGGATATTGGCTTGAAAGCACATCTTAACAAAATTTTTATCAGGGTAAAATTCCTTGCAGGGTTTGTTCAACCCGTTGGTATTGATCTCAACGACCTTGTCTTTGTGCTTCATTGATCTGATGAGCTTTTTGTACCATTCATAAGGGGAGAAGGAAGGATAGTATGCAAATTTTTTGATTACATCGATGTGGCCCATAATATCATATAGATCGCTTGAAATGGCTTTTCTTAACAGGGAGAAGTAGGTTTCATATAGTTCGTCAATGTCTTTGTGTCTGAAACCTTCGGGATCGCTGTCAAAATTCCAGTTGTCCAGAAAATGCACTGAACCGATTACATAATCCAGTGGGAGCGTGCTGATGAGGGAGTGGATTTCCTTCTCCTTTCCGGGGATATAATCAATTTCTGCACCAAATTTTACCGAGACAGGCAATTCTTTCTGATTCTTTAAAACATTCATCTCCTCTTTTATTAAGGGGAGGTTTTTTTTATTAACGCCCCAGTTGGTTTGCAGAATTGTGAAATGATCGGAGAAACCCAATTCATCAATGCCAGAATAAACCGCCTGACGAAGGTAGCTTTTGTGTTTGTCCTGCCCGTCGGAATAAACGGTATGGGTATGATAATCCGGTAACATTCCGATAAAGTTATCATTAAAAAACGGAAAACTCAAATTTTAATGATATTGTTATTGGATAAATTTTTATAGTGTAAATGAATTTGAATTTTAAAGCTGACTTATAAACGTATTAATGCATGCGAAATGTTAATAACTTGTTCCGGATATAATGGAGTATTTTATCTTTTTCCCCTGGATCGAACCATTCAATTTCTTTATCCCTGGCAAACCAGGTGAGCTGGCGTTTGGCATAGCGACGGGTGTTTCGTTTGATCCGTCGTATTGCTTCCTCAAGGGAAATGGTGCCTTCGAAATAATCAAATAGCTCCTTGTAACCTACAGTGTTCAATGGATTGAGATGTTTATGGGGATGCAGTTCTCTGGCCTCTTCTATTAAGCCCTGTTCAATCATCTGATCCACCCTTTTGTTGATCCTTTCATAAAGTTCATTCCTGTCACGCTTTAAGCCGATTTTCAGTATATTGAAAGGACGGGATTTCTTTTTTCGGGTAAGAAATGAGGAATAGGGTTTACCCGTTGTTAAAGTAACTTCCAGCGCTTTGAGTATGCGTTTGGGATTTTTGAGATCAATGTTGTGATAAGATTCCGGGTCGAGAAGTTTCAATTGGTATCTTATTCCTTCTATACCTTCTTCTTTATACTGTTTGGCTAGTTTTTCTCTTATTTCCGGGTCGGCTTTGGGCAATGCATCTATTCCGTTGCATACTGCATTAATATACAATCCGGAACCGCCCGTCATGATCATTGCATCCTTTTCTTTGAAATGTTCGTGAAGCAAATCAAGCACCTCCAGTTCGAACATGCCTGCCGTATAATATTCATGTATGGATTTTGTTCCGATAAAGTAATGTTTTGCCATTTTAAGCGCTTTATCCTCCGGCCGCGCCGTTCCGATTTTCATTTCCCTGTATATCTGGCGGGAATCTGCAGATATGATACCGGTATTTAAGTTTTGGGCAAGGGTAATGCACAGGTCGGTTTTTCCTACTGCTGTTGGTCCTATGATGACTATGAGCGTATTGCCGGCCATAGGGGTTAAGCTCTGTTATGTAGTGATAACAGGAAACGCATGCTATCAATGTTGTCTGCGTAGTCCCATAGAGCGGGATATTGGGCTTTCCCGAAATTTACCCTTTCCGGAAATTCCCTGGAACGGGTGACTATGCATTGGATCTGTTCCTGTTTTTGATCCAGTGTTTCCCTGACTTTATTGAGATCATCATACTCTTCATAATATAAAGTAGCAAGGGGAGAGGGTATTTGTTCATTCTCCCTGAGCAGCAGGAAGCCATTGTCGAAATGAGGAATCTGATTCATTGTGAATATCGCTTTGTTGTAATCATAATTATTGGCGTATTTATGATGATCTATTAAGGAGCGGTATTGCTCTATATTGTTCAGCACACGGTTTAAATCAAATCCCCTTGGCAAATATAGTTTGGATACGTTTCTGCACCCCATCCCGAAATAAAGGAATATGTCATCTCCCAGTCTTGCCAGTTCATCATCATCTTCTTCTCCGGTGAGTACCGCTATACCATTGCGGTTTCTCCGGATGATGTGGGGATACTGGCCGAAATAATAGTAGAAATATCTGGAGGTGTTGTTGCCGCCTGTAGCAATTATGGCATCAAATTGTTTAAGGAATTTCTTCTCAAATATGATTCTTTCTTTAAGTCCGGGTTCGATTTCGGTCAGTATCCCGGCAATGGCCTTAGGCAGATGTTCATCCTTTGAGGATAGTTTTCCATAATAGATGTGGCCACTTATAAGCACCGAGAGAAAATCATGGAAACCTACCAAAGGAATATTTCCTGCATTGACAACCCCTATTTTTTGAGGGGGTCCCGTTTGCTCTTTTAGCTCAGGATATTGATCTGTCCATTTTTCAAGATGCTCTTGGCTGAGGCTCGAACCGATTGATTTTAGAGCTTCCTGAATAGAAAAAGGTGTGAACCAGGGATTGGTAACACTGGCTTTTTCTATTGCTTCATGAAGCATTTGCCGGGTATTTGTTTTGGGAATTTTATCCCCTGGTTCCCGGTAGATGTATTCCCTCAGAATTTCTCCCAGCCTGATAAAGGCTTGTTTTCTCTTTTCCAGATCCATAAAAGCAGCTATTCAAAGTATTCAATAAGCTCCGGGAATTCCGGAAATGGCTTAATGTCTATGTTTCCCTGTAAAAAGGGTCGTTTTGTTGACAAAAAAATAAAAAGAGGTTAGTCACACCATAGGCAAGAAGTTGATCATCTGCAGAACAGGAAGATCTTCCAGGAATGGAAGCAAGGCAAAAAAACCTCCTGCCAATCCAAAGAGAATAAGTATGAGTACCAGTACCAAAAATACTCCTCCGAGACTCACCCCAATTATGGAACATATTCTTCCTGCCTTAAGGTTCTTAACTGATGCTTCTGTATAAGCCCCGGGGTTTTCCCTGAGCATTTTCATGGGTGCCCCTGATAATACCAAACCAATAACACCCAGTATAATGCCAAGCAGGCCCTGTGTGCAAAGCACGCCTACAATTGAAACAATTCCCAATACGAGAACGGCGGTGGAGTTGGGTAATATCTGCTTGTTCCCTTCAAAGCTACCTGCTCCTCCTGTTGATTCTTTACCTGTATTTTCCATAATTATTAATTTTTTAGTTAATGAATCGAATGATATAATCTATACTGATGATGGCTATATCCCCTATAAAAATATATTTCAACACAGCAGCTCCGTTTTTGAAATTAAACACCAAATGCAGAATCAGAAAAACAAACAAAAACAACATGGGTATCAAACCCGGAAACAACTGGATGCTTTCCCATATATTCCCTTTGAGCAGAGCGATCAGTGCTCTCTGAGAGCCACAACCCGGACACTCTATGCCAATCCCCTGTTTATAGATACACGGTTGCATGTGAGCCTCAAGCCAATTTATGATGTCATAAAACATCCGAAAAGTTATCTTATGTCTGTATATTTGGATTCAGGCTAAAAGGGTTTTTTTCTGCCATCAAAGCCAAATAACAGTTGTTTTCTTGTTCCCCCCGTTCATCATTCATAGAATAACATGGAAACATAATCTACCACTTCATTCGAAGGAATTATATCTCCCGAACTGCCTTTTCGGAGGATTTTGGTTTTCGGATTTTCTGAGACCAGTTGGGCATATTCCATAACCGCCATGATTGGCCCGTAACCGCATACTGTGATTTGCTTGTCTGAAATTACCCGTTCTACTCCTTCTCCATCAAAATTCATGATTTTATCGAGCACATACTGATCTTTTTCTTCACCTGTTTTTGGGCTTTCAAAATGAGAGAAATCAGAGGAGCCCAAGATAAAAATATTCTTCTTCAACGTCTGATTCGCCTTGACTATGGATTTCGCCAGGTTAGATGCATTCCGGTGATTTTGGAGTGTCATGGTAACCGGGGCAATTTTAAAGTCGTAATCCAGAAAATACTTCAACATGGGCACCATGACCTCGCCCGAATGTTCTCTTTTCTCCTCGAGATCAGAAACGGGTATTTCCAGTTTGTCAGCAAAATCGTGATCTACTTCCACCTGGCCGTATGGGGTATCCCAAACATCATTGCTGTCGAAGGCCATTTCATTCCCCATACCGGAATGATTCGGATTAATGATGAAAAACGTGTCAAAGTGGGTGGAATGATTCTTTATGATTTCAAAAAGATGAATTGCCTGATAGGCAGAAAACATATATCCGGCATGTGGAGCAACACCGCCTATTATCTTTTTCTTTGCCAGCTCCAAATCAATGTTATCCTTTTCTTTGCTGTACACCATCTCCAGCAGCTCATTGAGCTCTTTTTTATTATCGGGATAGAATTGCCCTGCAACTGTTGGTTTTCTGATATTCATATCGTTCTGTTTTTTTATCGGATGAATACATGATTTCCACATTCAACACATTTTCCTTCTTCGTCAAGCCCGGAGATGTGGGTATGGAATCCTTTTCTTTCTACCAAAAGGGTTCCGCACAGGTGACAGTAAGTATTGCTTCCTTTATTAAGCATAATGTTACCCATATACACATAATTCAGATAACTGGAAGCCAGGTTGTAGAATTCTTCCATCTTTGCAGGTGAAGTGGCATCAATGGTGGATTTATAGCTGGGAAAGTACTTTGAGATATGCAGTACGGTATTTTCCCCCAGATTGTCCCTCATCCATTTCATCATCTCTTCAAATTCCCCCGCATCATCATTTAAAGTTGGAATCACCAGGTTGATTACTTCCAAAAAATTACCATTCTTCCGGATTTGGAGGAGTGTTTCTTTAATGGGATCAAATGACGATTTGGTATGTTTTCTGTAAAATTCATTCGTGAAGCCTTTCAGATCAATACTGAACGCATCGATATAGTTCATTAACTCCTGCAAGGGCTCCGGGTTAATAAATCCATTGGTTACCACTACATTTTTCTGGCCTGTTTCCTTTATTTTTTTGGCAACATCCAGCATGAATTCATAATAGATCACCGGTTCATTGTAAGTATAAGCGATACCGAGGTTGTCTTTTCTTTTTGTGGCCAGGTTTACAATATCATCCACACTATGGGCTTGTTTGTGGGAAACATCTTCGGGCGTTGCCTGGGATATTTCCCAGTTCTGACAAAAAAAGCATTTCAGATTGCACCCTATACTTCCTAACGATAAAATATTTCTTCCCGGATGATAATGGTAAAGTGGTTTTTTTTCAATGGGGTCGAAACCCAAACCTGTTATTATTCCGTAGTTTTCAGAAAAAAGTTTGCCCCCACTATTTTTCCTGACCATGCAAATCCCTCTGTGTTGGTCTTTTATTTTACAGTTATGGGGGCAAAGGGTGCATTGAACCCTATTATTGTCTAATTCGGTGTAGTATAAAGCTTCTTTCATACATACTCCAATTATTTTACACCAAAACGTTTGAAGTTTTGTACTGGTATCTCTTGGGTACTCACGTTTTCCACGCTTGCTGTAGCGGGTCCCCTCCAACACCAGCTAACAAACTTGTTGAGTGCTTCAGGCTCTCCTTCTGCTTCAATATAAACCGTACCGTTCATTCGGTTTTCCACAAAACCTGTAATTCCAAGGTTTTCTGCTTCGCGAACCGCACTGAACCTGAATCCCACTCCCTGTACTCTGCCTTTTACTGTTATAGCAAGTGCTTGCTTCATAGTTTGTTATTGTTTTATTGATACCTTGTTGTTGTGAAATTCAATACCTTAATTTTATCCTGGGGAACCTTTGCATCTATACCTGCCTTTTCTCTGGCAACTTTCATTTGCTGTTCTATGGACTCAATCCCCTCTGTATTTGGAAGCACAAATGCTTTGTTGCCTTCTTTATCTTCCACAATAACTCCATGTTTTTCCGGCTTTAACAGAGATTTATTTTCTACAGGTTTAGGATTTGAAAGAACGTCAACGGCAAGTGTGATATTATTCAATTCCGCTTCTTTGAGTGGTTGAGTTTTACTGGCTTCATCCACAGCAGCTACGGCATTTTCTATTATTTCATTATATAGACAGTTATGCTTAGGCTCTACAGATCCTTTATTACCCCTGAGATCTCCATTGGAATAAATTGAAACAAAACAGGGCAATTTCAGTTTTAACGCAAGAGGGACTTCCGATTCCTCTTTAAATATTTTCTTTCCTGTTTTCATATACAATAAGACTGCATCATAGGCAATCTTAGCATAAATTGTTCTGGGCTCAAACATAAATTTAAATTTTGATTTAGAATTTGATGAATAATTTGAATTATATTAAAATCATTATGTAAATTTATAAAATACAAATTTTAACATCAATACCCCGCGTGCAACGCTCTATAAATTATCCGTTAATATATTGATAGAGTGATTGTTTTCGCATTGATATTTTTAGATTTTTGTTAAAAAAATTTATTATTTTTGTCATATGAATAATTTAAGCATAGAAGAGACCATTAAAACTCCCGGTGTTAATTTTGACGCCGAATCTGGGGTGTTAAAAATGAATGGCAGGGCCATTCCCGAAAACCCGGAAGATTTTTTTACCAATATTATTGAATGGTTGTTCGATTATTTTAAGAATCCCCAAAATGAAACAGTTGTGCACGTGCAATTGGAATATATTAATAGCGGATCTTCCAAGTTCATTCTTGAATTTTTTCATTTTCTTGAAGAGAAACACAAGAACGGATATTATTCCAAAGTGAATTGGTATTATGAAGAGGACGACGAAGCAGTATATGATCTGGGGAGACACTATCAGTCTATATTGGAGTTGCCCTTTGAATTAATAGAAATCTATTGAATTGTTGGTGATCCAGTAAGGCCGTTAATGGTTATTTTGCTTTGGCTCACTCTCTTTGAACATATTTATTCAACCTGCTCTGACAATCTTCCAGTTTTTCTTCCAGTTCTTTCTCTCTCCTCGCTGATTCCTCCTGAGTGGCTTTGAGCTCTTCCATATTTTGCCGCATTTCTTCTTCCTGGGATTTCATTTCCTCTGCCTGCTGCTGGGATTTTTCCAGTAATTCATTGGTTCTGATATTAATTTTTACAGTAGACAAGGTAGAGGCAATATTTTCTCCCACTCGTTCAATAAATTCAACTTTATATTTTTCAAGTTCCTTGAATGATGCTATCTCAATGGCACCATGAATTTCATCGTTCGTTTTTAAAGGAACAATGAGAAGGCTTTGTGGATTGGCCTCGCCCAGGCCACTTGTAATATTGATATAATTATCCGGTATGTCAGTCATATGAATGGTTTCACCTTCCTGGATGACTCTGCCGATAAGGCCTACTCCCAGATCAATCTTCTTTTCCAGATACTTTCTCCTGTTATATGCATATGCGGCTTTCAACTCGATGAACTTGTTGTCCTCATCTTCGTCATTAATAATAAAAAGGCCGCCCTGGTTGGTTTCTGTATATTTCACCAGATTTTTAATGATCTGGTAAGAAAGTTCTTCCAGATTGTCATTGTTCTCTCTTAATAATTCTGAGAACTTCGCGATACCCTGGGAAGCCCAGTTTCTTTGTTCATCTTCTTTCTTGCGCTTTTCTTCGTCCTCGGAAGCCTTTTTCAGATTGTCGCGCATTTCCAGGAGGGCATTGCCCAGATCATCCTGCTCGCTTAATGGTTCGAACTTAACATTATAATTGCCCTTGCCGATCTCCTTGGCAAAATGGGTGAATTTTCTGAAGCTATCTATCAGATCGTTGAGTGCTGCGGACATGTCTCCGATCTCATCATTTCTGACTTTGAGCTTTTCTTTAGGCAATATGCCTTTGCACATAGAATAAATTATGTTTATCACATTCTTGATGGGCCTCACTGTAGTGCGGGTCAAGATTAAGGCGATAATTATGGAAATAAAAATTAAGGAAATACCCAGTATGATGATGGAATTTTCAAACTTGTTGAATATAGCTGTCATCTGGGTTCTTGAGTTATTTACCTTATTCTGAATGGTACCTCTTAAGGTACTGATATCATCCAGAATTTCGTCTGTCATTACAATGATTTCACCTCCATATTCCACCTGTGGTGTAATTTCAAAAAGCAGCATTGCATCGTTGTAGCTTTCGAAAGTGTTAAGCTGTTGCATGATATTTTTATGCTTTGGAAATAGGGAGTCTTTAATGGCTCTATATATCTCCTGGTATTTTTCTTGTTCCTGTTCATCCCAGTTTTTGGAAAGTTTGGTAATCTCTTCGTGAAGCTGGGTAAAGTCTTGACTGTGAAGTTGTTTAAGCTGCTTTTTGTCGGGTGTGTTTTTCTTTTTATCTATAAATACCCAGCTCTTTATCAGGGATTTGGAACGATTTACCAGGTTGTGGAGCTCGTTGAGATGTGATGAGGAAGGAACGTAAAGCTCGGTGATTTGTTGATTGATATTACGGCTTTTTTCCAGCGAATTATTGATTATATAGCTATTGATTAGAATGGCTATAATGATTGCTCCGATACCCAATATCAGTTTGCTGGCGATGGTAAATCTGATCTTCATGGTTGTTATTTTTTATAGAAGTGTCACTCTAATATTTCTATATTGCAATTCTTTTGAAAGTGATTATCCATTCTCCCGGTCCTTTATTGTCCCGGAGATATATCATCCGGATACTCAATATTTGTAAGAAAAAGTCCGTTGGGAGGAACCGAATAACCAGCCTTAGAACGGTTTTTGCTCTCAATTATATCTCTAATTTTTTCGGGTTCAATTTTTTCTTGTCCTATTTCAAGCATGGTACCTACTATAGCTCTAACCATATTCCTTAAAAATCTGTTTGCTTTTACGGTAAAAATGAGCAAATGTTTCTCTTTTGTCCATTCTGCTTGATAAATCTCACAA
>JBNJFN010000028.1:0-20054 GCA_051746885.1 Bacteroidota bacterium
CCGGACATGCGAGATTGGACTGACAAAACACAGTGGGATCAGTTATAAATCCATCGTTTATTTGGTGGATGAGGCGACTCAGCCTCTTGGTTGATTTAATAAAGCCTTTGAGATTTGTGCGCACCATTTGGGTAATAATTTCCAAATAGAGGCCATATTAAAAAAAAAATAATAATCCTCTGAGTGGGGAAAGCGGTTGTTTTTCTGAAATATGCCTTGTTTCTTTATTTTGCTGAGAGACAAGGCATATTTTTGTGTAAATGGATTGCTTTCTTTGGGCAGCCTATAGCCCTTTAAGTGAAGAGTGGCTGTTTTTTATCAATTTCTTAATTCTTTGAAATTCTGTTTGTGAAAAACAATGCGGGAGTCTGTTGTAAAAAATTTCAAAAAAACCTTGTTAATAAAAAAATTTAAAAATATATTTGCTGTAATAAATAAAAATGAAATACCTCTATGGTGTTTGTAACTGTGTTGATGTTATACGAATTTTTATGACACTTGTTGTTCTTTAAATTGTTTTATTTTTTAACAGCTAAAAAGTCTGAATCATGAGAAAGCTGTATTTGTTTTGTTGTTTTTGGATTTTCTTTTCCTTCCTTGGCGCTCAAGGGCTAAAAGCCCAGCACCAGGTAAGCGGAAAAGTGGTTGACTCATCGGAAGAGTCACTCATTGGAGTCAATATTGTTGAAAAGGGTACTTCCAATGGAGTGATTACCGATGTAGATGGAAATTACACCATCGAAGTAGAGGATGAAGATGCCACTCTGGTATTTTCTTTTATTGGCTTCGAAGAGATGGAGGTTCCGGTAGAAGGCCGGAATACCGTTGATGTTACTATGGAAGAATCGGCTTCCGAACTTGACGAGGTGGTCGTTGTTGGATACGGAACCCAGCGCAAAGAGAGTGTTACCGGTTCAGTTTCTTCAATTGATAATGAAAAATTGGACGAAGCCTCTGTATCCAATATGTCAACGGTGCTGGGTGGACGTTTACCAGGCCTTGTGACTCATCAAAGTTCAGGCGCTCCCGGGGCTGATGATGCCACTATGTTGGTTCGGGGTCGCAGTACCACGGGAAATAGTTCGCCGACTGTCATCGTGGATGGCGTACAGAGGTCCTTCAATAACCTGGATCCCAACGAAATTGAAGATATTACCATTCTTAAGGATGCTTCTGCTGCTGCAGTTTATGGTGTACAGGGGGCCAACGGGGTGATTCTTGTAACCACCAAGCGCGGAGCAGAAGGGGAACCTCGCATTTCTTACAAAACTTCTTATTCGGTTTCAGAAAATACAAGGTTCCCTAAATTTATGGATGGTGCCCAATATGCAGAAGCTTATAATGAAGCTCGTGAAATGGATGAACTTCCTATTGTTTTTTCTGATGATGATATTGATAAGATTAAAAATGGTGATCCCGAGGGTAAATTGGGAAATACCAACTGGGTAGATGAGTTGTTTGATAACAATTCACCAACAGAACACCACAACTTGTCGGTTGAGGGAGGAAACGAAAAGGTAAGATATTTCCTTTCTGCCGGATATTTTGATCAGGAAGGAAGCATTGACGGATTTAATTTTCGTCGTTATAATCTCCGGTCCAATGTGGATGCAAACATTACTCAGGATTTGAAGGTCTCTCTTGATTTGGCCGGACGTCTTGAAGATAGGGAGCGACCTTACTTTGGAGCCGGAGAAGGAGATTACAATAACCTGGTGACCCAGGCCATCCGTTCACATCCCTATATGCCTACAGAAACACCTGATGGTGAACCTACAGGTACGCAAACCGCCTCATCGGTAGTAAACCCACTGGCTGCTAGAGACAAGTCAGGCTTTAATAATAGTGAAACTTCTGTTTTCGAAAGTAGTATGACATTCGATTACAATGTTCCCTTTTTGGAGGGGCTTTCACTTAAGTTCATGGGAAGCTATGATATAGAACAAGCCGATAGTAAGGTATTTAACACACCTTATCGCTTGCAGGTTTTTGATATTAATTCCATGGACTATGATGAGCAATGGGGGCCAAATGCTACCTCAGGTTTGGCAAGTTTAACAGAAGGGTATACAAAGAGGACCCGAACTACGGTTCAGCCCAGTATTCGGTATAATAAGAATTTTAATGATCGTCACGATGTTAGTGCACTGCTGTTGTATGAGCAGTCAACTCGCAAATATCAGCAGTTAAGTGCACGAAAAAGAGATTTTGATTTTACCGACCTTCCCGAGCTTGATTTTGGAAAAGAAGTGCCCGAAGCTTCTTCCGTTGGAGGAAGTAGCAGTGAAAGTCCAAGGGCAGGATTCGTCTCAAGGTTAAATTACTCATTTGACAGAAAATATCTGGTGGAACTGGCATCCCGTTATGACGGCTCTTATCGTTTTCATAAAGATCGGAGATGGGGATTCTTCCCCGCTGCCTCCATTGGGTGGATTATTTCCAGTGAAGATTTCTTCATGGATGCCTTCCCTTCTGTTACCCACCTCAAGTTAAAAGCTTCTGCGGGGCAACTTGGGAATGACCAGATAGGGGAATATATGTTTTTGAGTACCATGGATATAGCCAATGAAGCGGTTGTTTTGGGGGATGAATTGCAAAACTCACTGTACACCGGTTCGGTTCCCAATCGCGATATAACCTGGGAAACTACTACTACCTATAATGGTGGGTTTGAAGCTCAGTTCCTTGATGGGAAATATGGTCTCGAATTTGACTGGTTCTATAAAAAGACCACTGATATCCTTCAATCAACAAGCGGTCTTTATCCCCCATCAATGGGTGGAAATTATCCGGCAACCATCAATTCCGGAATTGTTGACAACCGGGGATTTGATCTGACTATTTCACATGATAATCAAATAAATGAGTTTACATACGGGGCCAATTTAAATGTAAACTGGTCCAGAAATAAGATCATAAAAACGGATGATAGTCCTAATATTCCTGATTATATCAAGGAAACCGGTCGCAGTATTGGCGAAAAAGAGGGGTTGATTGCCGAGGGATTGTTTAGGTCCGACGAAGAAGCTCAGAGACACCCAACGGTTTCTGACGATGCTATGGGAGGAGATATTCGGTACAAGGACCTCAATGGTGATGGAAAGATCAACTATGATCAGGACCGGACCTGGATCGGTAAAAGCAATATCCCGGAACTGATGTTTGGACTGAATCTTTATGCAGACTGGCGTGGTTTTGATTTTTCTGCGTTGGTACAGGGAGGTGCCATTGCTGATCTTGCATTGATGGGCTTCTATCCGGGTATTGGATATGACAACACCGAATTTACAAGGCCGTTTTACCATGGAGGAAATTCGCCGGTTTATTTGATCGAAGACAGCTGGACATATGATAACCCTGATGCCAAATATCCCCGTTTAAGTACCATGAGTCGCAACAACAACGCCTGGAGTAGTACCTTCTGGATCAGGGATGCTTCCTATGCCCGACTCAAGAATCTGCAATTTGGATATACCTTACCCGATTATTTGGTTCAGCAATTTGGCATCGAGTCTTTGAGAGTTTATGTTGGTGGAACCAATTTGTTTACATTGAGCGAGTTTGAATATCTTGATCCTGAAGCTCCGGATGTGAATAACGGGTATTATCCACAGCAGAAGAAATATACATTTGGTATCAATCTCACCTTATAATTTTTGAATGCTATGAAGATGAAAGTGATATTTTCTATAATGATTATAACCTTGCTGGGGCTTAGCTCCTGCAATGACTACCTGGAACCGGAGCCGCGGGACAGGTACTCGGAAATGATCGCCTGGAAAAACTATGATAATGCGAAGTTATACCTGAATAGTTTTTATAAGAACCTGAGAGAGTATGGCTCGGTTGGTAGTTCTGTTTTTGGCGGACGCAATACTGACGGACTTACCGATATTCTTAAATATGGGTCAAATGTCCCAGGTGAAGGGAATGCCAATGTTTATGCCTTTGAACCTTCCAGAATCAGTCCAGACCAGAACGCTTTGGGAATTTGGGGAGATGCATATGAAAAGATTCGAAGGATCAATGAATTCCTGGAAGGACTAAAGGAGTACGCGGATTTTGAAGATGAAGAAGAAACACTTATGGAAGCTCAGGCACGGTTTGTTCGTGGGTACATATACCATCTTTTGATGGCCCGCCATGGAAGTGTGATTTTGCTGGATGAAACAACGACCGAACGTGATCATTCTCGCTCTCCTGCCGATGAATGCTGGGATTTCATTGCCGATGATCTTAATTTTGCTGCAGAAAATTTACCAGAAGAATGGCCGGATTCTGAAGAAGGAAGGATCACGAAAGGGGCTGCGTATGCCATGCTTTCACGTGTAATGCTCTATGCCGAACGCTGGGATGATGCTATAGCTGCTGCGGAATCGGTCATGGATCTGGCTGATGAAGGGCTATACGAACTGGCAGAAAATTATGAAGATGCTTTCGAATCACGGGCTGACGGAAATCAGGAATCCATTCTTGAGTTTTATTATGACCGTCCTGATTTGGTCCATCAATGGGACTATAATTTTGCCCCCGGTGGCGATAATCCCGGACATGGAGGAAAAGCAACACCTACCCAGGATTTTGTCGAGGAATTTGAAACTGAAGATGGTCAGGAAGTGGACTGGAGTGAATGGCATGCAGGTGCCACCAATGAAGAGCCCCCTTATGAAGACCTGGAACCCAGATTCCATGCAACTGTTCTTTACAACGGAGCAGAGTGGAAAGGCCGGGAAATAGAACCTTTTGTCGGAGGTGTTGACGGGTTCATGGATTTTGGGTTTGATCCATATCCAAATGGTAAAACCACCACAGGTTATTTCCTGAAAAAATATTTAGATGAAGACAATACAAACATAGAAAAGGATAAAAGCGAACAACCTATTATCGAAATTCGGTATGCCGAGGTCTTGCTGAATTATGCCGAGGCTTGCGCCAGAAGTAACCGTGAGTCGGACGCCAACAATGCCATTCAGAGCATCCGGAATCGTGTAGGATTGCCTTATTCATCCCTCTCCGGGGATGAACTCATCCAACAAATTCGAAAGGAAAGAAAAATTGAATTGGCTTTTGAAGGACACCGCTATTGGGACCTTCGTCGTTGGGAGCGTGCACATATTGAGCTGAATGATGTAAGGTTTTCCGGAATGAAAATCCTGGATGACGGAGAGAATTTTATTTATCAGGTTGTTGATTGCGATGGACAGGACCGCCAATTCCTGGAACGCTTGTACAACTTCCCGATTCCTTCATCAGAAATAGCCAATAACAGGGACATAGAACAAATAGAACCATGGTAATGATTTTTAATTATAATAAAACTGAATAATATGAACAGGTTTATTTCAATAATATTTGTAGTGTTGCTGGCCTTTTTAGGGGCTTGTGAAGAGCCTGAGGATTTTTCCGATGAATATACCGATGAAGGCCTCGAGCAAATTACGGCAACATTTATGGACGGAAGCGGGGGATTTACTCCTGAAGAGGAACCTCCCTTTGGAGACACTGTTAAGATCATTTTTCCCTATTTCTATCCAGAGGAGAGTGATAATGAGATAGATATTTCGGAGATGAGATTGTCTGCCAATCTTCCCAATAATGTGACTATGGAACCCGGTCTCTCGGTTCATGATATGAATGAACCATTAGATGTCACAGTTACCGCTGCGAATGGAGAAACTTATGAGCATACTATCGTGGGAGAGATCAGGAAAAGTTCGGATGCTGAAATAACTGAATTTGAACTGCCCGAAATCCCAATGAGTGGATTCGTTATTGAATCCGAAAAAATCATCGGACTTGTTACAGGCGGCATGGAACTGGGAGAATATACCCCTGAAATAGAGGTTAGCCCGCATGCCACCATTTCTCCGGATCCATCCGAGCCTCAGGATTTCAGTGAGGATGTGACCTACACAGTGACCGCTCATGACGGAACGGAAGTGGAATATACAGTTAAAGAAATTACCCCCAATAAGGTTGAATCAGGTATTCGTGAGGGCAGCGGACGTCTCTTATGGGAAAAGTCGGCTGGAGATCTTGAATTTACAGATCACATGGAAACCGCTATTGCTGTTTCAGGTGATTATCTGGTGATCAACACCCGTGATCAGGATTTGAGGTATTACGACCGTTTTAGCGGGGATTATATTGGAACCCTTCCACGAGGAGGCCTGGTTAATTACGGATTCCAGAACTTCAATCTCACCAATGATGAAAGCGGGAATTTACTGGGTTGTAACCTGGCTCTTGCTGGTAACGACTTTGCAGTATATAAATGGGATAAAGATGACCTTGAAGCAGAACCTGAACCTTACATTGAATTCTCCAATGAAACCGGTGGTCAGGTGGGACGTAAATTGTCTGTTTCAGGGGATTTGGATGGAGACGCGGTAATCTTTACAACGGTTACTTCTTCAGGAGATATTCTCCGATGGGATGTTGTTGGCGGAGAATTGCAGTCTCAGGAACCTGAAGTTATTACTTATCAAGGTGAAACCTGGGATTTCCTGGCTGATGTAGTCTCCGAAGGAAATTCTGCTGATGACAACCTATTTATTTCCGGATATCCTGGTGATTTGGCTTATGTGAATTCATCGAGCGGGGAAGCGGTTGCTACTTATGACCTCGAAGGTGCTGAATATGTGGCCAATCATAGCCTTGATTTTGCAGAATTCAACGGAGCTGATTATCTGGCTTCCATAGATGTAATCTATGACTACGCAGGCCGTGGTTTCCTTTATGATGTTACCGTTCCTGCAAATTTGGGAACGCCTGTTGGTGATGCCGCTTATGATGACCTTGAGGTTTTCGAAACTACTCAGCTTGGTGCAGAAGGAAACCTTAATGCCACAGGCGACATCGTTCTCGAAGAGTCTGAGGACGGATATAAGATGGTTCTGTATCTAATGGTTACCAACGGTGGGGTGGCAGCCTATGAGTTTGATTGTATTGATATAGATAATTTGTTTTAATTTTTAATGGTGTTGCGGCCTCTGGCCGTGACACCATTTTTAAATATGCTTTTTGCACATGAGGAAGAGGAATTTTGTCTCAGCAATTTCAGGATTGGCTTTTTTGTTCGTGCTAATGTCAGTGCTGTTGGCTTGTTCGGAAGATAAGAATGATACACCTCCTGAAGAAGAGCCCGATGATAATGTTGAGGAGAATGATTACAGAGTTTTTTTGTGGATTGATGGCAGTGCAAACTATCCTCAGCTCTCATCCCGAGATGGCATTGCCGACTATGTTAAAAAGGCCGACGAGATAGGGGTTACCCACCTGGTTGTTGATGTTAAGGAGACTTCAGGAGAGGTTTTATACAACAGTGATATAGCGCCTATGAATCTTGAATGGAAAGGTGCAACCCGAACAACAGATTATGATTATCTGGGAATTTTTCTTGAAGAAGCCGAGGAGTATGACATAGAGGTGTTTGCCTCGGTAAATGTGTTTGCCGGGGGGAAGAAATCTGAAAAAAGGGGAATTGTTTATGATGATGAGGATAAAGCCGACTGGGCATCTATGACTTACACCAAAGCCGGAAACATCGAGTCTTCTGTTAATACTTCTGATCCTGGGACGGTTATGCTTAATCTGTCGCTTTCAGAGGTGAGGGAATATCAACTTTCTGTTATCGAAGAACTTGTTGCTATGTATCCCGGGCTCGCAGGCATCACACTTGACCGTTGCCGTTGGGATGGTGATCTGAGGGGTGATTTTAGCAATGCCTCCAGGGAATTGTTTGAAGATTTTATAGATCAGCCTTTAGATAATTATCCTGAAGATATATTTGAATGGCAGGCATCCAATGGTGATTATAAGCGTGTTGAGGGGGAATTCTTTCAGAAATGGAACGAATGGCGCTGCTCCGTGGTTTATGACTTTATGGTAAATGCGAAAGAAAAGGTTCGAAGCATCAATGAAGATATCGAATTCTCTGCTTATGTTGGGGGTTGGTATGGCTCATATTATGATGTCGGGGTGAACTGGGCAAGCAACCGCTACAGTCCTTACGATAATGCCAGCTATCAGTCATGGGCCACAACCACTTATCATAAATATGGGTATGCCCAGGAATTGGACCTTTTGATGACCGGGAATTATTCCTATGATGTTACCAAAGAAGAAAGTTCCAACTGGAGTGTGGAATCAATGGCTGAGACGGCCAATATGGTCACTAAAGGGGATACGGATGTTTATTCCAGCTTGTACCTGTTTGATTATATTGTTGATGGAGAAATGGATGTGGATCAGATGGAAAAGGCCATAGAAATGAGCTTCCGTGAGTCCAAAGGGGTCATGTTGTTTGATGTTGTATATCTGGAAGATTATGATTGTTGGGAGAATGCGGGAGATGGGATTGAAAGTGGTATTGAGTTAAAAGAAGATTAAAACATGATGATGCGTTGGGTTTTTATGAACACCCTTTCTTTTTTGTTGGTGGTGGCTTTGTGTGGATGCAATTCCTCCGCAAAGAATGAAGAAGAGAATGAAGATCCTGAGAAAGGAGAAAAAACGGAATATGCTGAAGGGTTTTTCCCCGGGGAAGTGCCTCCTCCTGAGTCTGTTGATTGTTTTCCGGGAGCTTATTACCGCAAAGTGGTGACCTCTGAAGACCATTGGCTGGGAATTGAAGGGGAGGTTTCTTTGCCTGAAACCCGTTTCGACTCCGCACGGATCAATCCCGACAATCCTTCCCGGTTCATGGATAATCCTTCAATATATGTAGGTGGCAATTCGAATGGTCAGGAAACCGATCTTGGACTGACCTGGGAAGTGATCCTTGATGAGGATGGCAATGTTACTCCTGATCGACGTGCGTTTCGCCCCTTTCTCCGGCGAACCGGTTATGATGATACCGGGCAGGAAGCCGTTTATGAGAACGCTCCGGCTGAGCATGATTATTACTGGTATCCCGGCGATCAGGTAAAAATTTCTTTGAAAGTGGTCGAAGAAGGTGTTTTACGGTTTACCGTCGAAGGAGAAGGGAAAAAATTTGAAAAAGACTTTCCCGCTGATGGATACCGGGAGGGGACACCTGCCGAATATAAGCGTGTGAATGCCATCGACCAGGTAGGCAATGAAGGAAAAGATGCTGCTGCCAGTGAGACTCGCGTTGAAGAATCGAGGTGGAGTTATACTTCGCTTTGGCGGGTGCATGAAGGGGAAGAATTGCTTGTCCCTCTGCATTCCGGACGCTTAACCGGTATGCAATGTCCGGAAAGTACGTATTTCGAGATCAGCCGTGACAATGATGATGGTGACGTTGGAGCTGAGACAATTGTGATTGATGCAGGGAATTAGTTCTTTTCCGGGCAATAAATCTGTATGAATCAGGTCTGTGTTCCGGATCGGGTATTTGTATTATTGAATGGAAAATTTCTGATAAAATGAAAGGTAGAATTTTTTTTCTGGCTTTACTGCTTTTATGTACCGGCAGTTTGTTTGGGCAATCCGGTTATGAACGGGATACTTTGTGGCAGAAAGATATTAAAGAATTCCAACGGAACGACAGGGAGGATCCTCCTGAAAAGGGGGGTGTCCTGTTTGTAGGAAGTTCTTCCTTTCGGGCCTGGGATACACTGGAGGAAGATTTTAGTGACTACAATGTTTTGAATCGTGCATTCGGGGGGTCCCATTTATTAGATGTCATCCATTATTTTGATGAAATCGTTCTTCCTTACCAGCCTTGCCAGATCCTTGTTTACGAGGGCGATAACGATATTGCTTCGGGGAAAACTCCGGAAGAATATCTGGAAGATGTCATCACCTTCGTCAGACTGGTTGAAATACATCTACCCGGGACAAAAATCGATTTTGTCTCTACCAAGCCCAGTCCGGCCCGTGAAAAATACTCAGAAAACTACCGTAAGGCCAATGCCCTTGTCAGAGAGTTTTGTATGAAGCGACCCCATCTTAGGTTTATTGATGTAGAGCAATTAATGTATGATGCGAATGGTCTGATCAAGGAAGACTTGTTTATCGGGGACATGATCCATATGAACGAGGAAGGGTACGATTTATGGCGAAAGGTTGTAAGGCCCTATTTGAGTGAGTGCGCTAAAAAAGAGTAATTCCTTCTTTCCTGGCAATAAGGCTGAAGTGGAAACCATTCAATCATTTTTGAAAAACTGATATCATGTGGATGGTTTGATTTGCACTCAACGATTTTAGTTGATTTTGCGAAAGAGATTGGTGACGAAAATAATTAACGAAATTAAAATTAGATAAATGAGAACATTTAGCTTTTTGATAATTTTTGCCGCAGCATTTGTATTTGGGGCATGTAATGATACAAGTAAAGGTGAAGAGGGACAGGAAAAGCCTGTTTACATGTGGTTTGATTGTGAAGCCAATTATGAGCGGTTGAGTTATCCCGATTCTATTCAGTACTATATGGAAAAGGTAAAGGATATTGGTGTAACCGATGTGGTTGTGGATATTAAAGCCATTATGGGCGAAACCCTTTATGACAGTGAGTATGCACCTTATATGGATGAATGGGAGGGTGTTGAGAGACCACGGGATTATGATATGCTGGGAAATTTCATCGATGTTGGAAAAGAACTGGGAATAAAAGTCCATGCATCTTTAAATGTTTTTAGTGGCGGACACAATTTCCATGACCGTGGAATCATTTATGATGAGCATTCCGACTGGCAATCCATTAATTTCTGGCATGATTCAATTATGCCTATTTCCGAAATGGATTGGAATTACAATGGAATGATGAACCCTGCCCTTCCGGAAGTTCAGGAGTATCAATTAAACATTATTGAGGAAGTTGCTCAAAAGTATCCGGAATTGGATGGTCTTCTTCTGGACAGAGCGAGATATGACGGGATTACTTCAGATTTTTCCAAATTTTCAAAGAGAGCTTTTGAGGAATATGCTGACCTGGAGGTGGAAAATTTTCCGGAAGATATTCTCTACTGGACAAAAGATGAAGATGACGAGTACCAGTGGAAGGAGGGCGAACATTTCAAGAAATGGTTGGAATGGAGGGCTTCTGTGATTTATCATTTTTTCGAGGATGCCCGAAATGTTGTTAAAGAAACCAATCCGAATATAAACTTTGGAACCTACACAGGAGCCTGGTATCCCGTTTATTACGAAGTTGGGGCAAATTGGGCCAGTCAAAAATATGATCCTTCAGAAGATTATGACTGGGCTACCGAAGACTACAAGAATTATGGATATGCCGAACTTCTTGATATTTATATGTCGGGTCTTTATTTCTACGAAGTGACGATTGATGAGGTTGAGGCTCTTAATGAGGTTGAGGCGGAGAAACGTGGAGAAGCAGCCATGGGTGAAGGCAAAGATTATTGGTATTCTGTTGAAGGCAGTGCCCAGCTGGCCAATAAAGTAGTGAAAGACGCGGTCCCGGTTACCGGAAGCCTCTATGTTGAACAGTATGAGGATAATGAAGAGCAATTTTCCGAAGCTGTTAAGATGGCATGTGGTTCTACCGATGGGTTAATGATTTTTGACATTGTACATATCATTCAAAGAGATTGGTGGGATGTTCTTGAAATAGCCATTGAAGAGGGGTGCTGAGATACGAAATAATTTCCTGTTGAAGTTTGTAATAAAAAATAAATTTATCCATTAATGAGCTTATCACTAATCGACATAGGTATCGTGCTGGCCTACCTGGTCCTGACTTTGTTCATAGGATTCTGGTTATCGAAGAAGGCGTCTAAAGACCTCCAGGCCTATTTCCTGGGGGGGAATACTATTAAATGGTATTTTCTGGGGTTATCCAATGCTTCCGGGATGTTTGATATCTCCGGGACGATGTGGACAGTGACCATTGTATTTGTGTATGGATTGAAAAGTGCCTGGATCCCCTGGCTTTGGCCGGTCTGGAATCAGATTTTTGTGATGATCTTCCTGGCCATTTGGATGCGTCGCTCCAATACTATGACGGGGGCCCAGTGGATCACTTTCCGGTTTGGGGATGGCCGCGGCGGCAGACTTTCGCACATCATCGTGGTGGTTTTTGCCGTTGTCAGTGTGATCGGTTTCATTGCTTATTTTGTGGAAGGCATCGGGAAATTTGCAACGACCTTTTTCACCTGGGATCTTTCCACTACAATTCTGGGGCTGCACTTGACCTCAGAACAGGTTTATGCGCTTATTATCATTGGCATTACCACCATTTACACCATGAAAGGGGGGATGTACAGTGTGGTCAGTACCGAGGTATTGCAGTTTTTGATCATGACTGTGGCATGTGTGGCCATTGGCATCATCGCATTTAACCAGGTTACCCCTGAGCAGTTGGCTGCTGTGACACCTGACGGGTGGACCAACCTCTGGCCTGAGTGGAAGCTTGATCTCGACTGGTCGGGACTGTTCCCCGAACTGAATGATAAGATCGGCAGCGACGGATACGAAATGTTTGGCATGTTGTTGATGATGATGATCCTGAAGGGGATTTTTTCCAGTCTGGCGGGTCCTGTGCCGAGTTATGATATGCAAAGGATTCTGAGTACAAGGAATCCGGCTGAAGCCGCCAAAATGAGTGGTCTCACTTCGCTGGTTTTGTTCATTCCCCGTTATCTGATGATTGGCGGACTTGCTGTGCTGGGGTTGGTTTACCTCAAGCCCGAGCTGATGAAGATGGGTGCCGACATTGACTTTGAGATGGTTCTTCCTCTTGCCATACGGCAGTTTATTCCCGTTGGCATCAAGGGACTTCTGCTGGCCGGATTGCTGGCAGCGTTTATGGGGACATTTGCCGCTTTCATTAATGCTGCTCCGGCTTATCTCATCAACGATTTGTACAAGAAATACCTGAATCCCGGCGCTTCAAACAAAAAGCTGGTTCGCTACAGTTACATGTCAAGTTTAATCCTTGTGTTGATTGGTGTTTCTTTTGGGTTGTTTGCTAAAAACCTCAACAGCCTCACTTTATGGATCACTTCATCCCTTTATGGCGGTTATGCAGCCGCCAACGTGCTGAAATGGATATGGTGGCGCTTCAATGGCATGGGGTACTTCTATGGAATGCTTGGCGGACTTGTTGCGTCAATCATTGTACCCCCCTCGGTCAGGGCTTTCTATCCCGGGGCCATCGATATCTTTATGTATCCCATCGTTTTACTTATGTCCATGGGGGCATCGATATTGGGAACCATTCTGACCAAACAGGAAAATATGGAAACCCTGAAGAATTTTTATAAACAGACCCGTCCATGGGGATTCTGGGAGCCTGTGAAAAGAGAAGTGATGAAGGATGATCCCTCTTTTGAGCCCAATAAAGACTTTAAGCGTGATGCGTTTAATGTCGTGGTCGGGATCACCTGGCAGATGTCAATGGTTGTCATCCCCTTGTACTTGCTTTCTGGAGAATATTCATCATTGTGGGTATCTGTCGGGGTCTTTATCGGAACATCCGTGTTGCTGAAGTTTTTCTGGTACGACCATATTAAGCACATGAAGTAAGATGAAACGAGCATGGCAGAGGTTGTCACAATAAAGGTATGTGTAAGTTCTTGCATGCGAGTTTTGGGATGAATGGTTTTTCATCATTAGAAAAGGCTGAAGTTGATAAATCATTCCAAAACGATTATTGTCAGAATAAGGTGATGATGCATGAAACCGGGAAAGTAAACCCCTGGAATGGGGTGTTTCCGGGAAACAGCATTACTGATCGGGGAATGTGGAGCGAGTGGTTCACGGCCGTGCCGGTTTTTAAATGCAGAAGGCTACCGGGAGTGGCTGAAGCTTCTTCAGGAAAACAGAGAGTTGGTCAAAGAGACAGAGTATTGATTGAATGAAACGAGCATGGCAATGATTGCCTCAAAAGAACATGTATAAGTTCTTGCATGCGAGTTCCATCCGACCTTAATAAATTAATTTTATACGGATGAAAAAAAGATAGGATAATGAAGATAAAAGGTACTTTTCTGGACGAAATCAGTCATGATATACCCCACCAGAACTGGGGACCGGATGAATGGAACAAGGATTTTGAATATATGAAGAAAGCCGGTATCGATACGGTTATTCTCATACGGGGTGGATACAAGCGCTGGCAGACCTTCCCTTCTGAGGTCCTCACCCGGGAAGAAGGCGCTTACATCCCACCCATCGATTTGGTGAACCTGTTTCTTGAATTGGCCCATAAACATGGGATGTCTTTTTATTTTGGCCTTTACGATTCGGGTCAGTATTGGACAGAAGGCAAATATCAGGCAGAAGTGGATATCAATAAACAAGTGATTGATGAGGTTTGGTCACGGTATGGAGACCGCCCGGCTTTCAAAGGTTGGTATATTTCCCAGGAGATCAGTCGAAAAACGGGGAAGATTATTGATCTGTATGCCGAACTGGCCCGTCACTGCAAAGATGTATCGGAGGGATTACCGACCCTGATATCTCCTTATATAGACGGCATAAAAAATGTGAGTCAGTACATTCAGGATACTTCAAAAGAAAACGGAATTTCTCTTAAACAGCATGAAACCGACTGGAATGAAATTTTCGACGGCATCAAAGACGCTGTGGATGTGGTTGCTTTTCAGGATGGCCATGTCGACTATGATGATCTCACAGGATTTCTCCAGATCAATAAGTCGCTGGCCGATAAATTTGGTCTTGAATGCTGGACCAATTCCGAATCGTTCGATCGCGATATGCCGATTAAGTTTCTGCCCATCAAATGGGAAAAACTGAGACTTAAACTGGAGATGGCAGCAAAGGCTGGTATTGAGAATGCCATTACTTTCGAGTTTTCTCACTTTATGAGTCCTCAGTCGGCCTATCTTCAGGCGGGGCACCTTTTTGACAGGTATATGGAATATCTTGAGTATGAATATCGAAAAACCGGAAAAAATGGATTTCAAAAGTCTGGCATCTCAATATAAAACGGAACTTTTCGAAAGTGTCGTGCCTTTCTGGCTGAAGCATTCCCAGGACACACAACGGGGCGGTTACTTCTCCTGTCTCGACAGCAAAGGCCATGTTTACGACACCGACAAGTTCGTCTGGATGCAGGCCCGTGAGGTGTGGCTCTTTGCCATGCTTTACAACCGCGTGGAAAAACGCCCCGAGTGGCTCGATATGGCCCGGCAGGGTGGCGAATTCCTGAAACGGTTCGGGCACAACGGCGCCTACGAGTGGTATTTTAGCCTTACCCGTGAGGGATCCCCCCTGATCCAGCCCTATAATATTTTTTCTTTTACCTTTGCCGCCATGGCCTTTGCCCAACTGGGGCTGGCCGACGGAGATGACGAGTACACCGCCATTGCCCGGAAAACTTACGATAAGATTCTGGAGCGGCAGGGCAACCCCAAAGGGAGATTCAACAAAGCCGTCCCGGGCACCCGAAATCTGAAAAATTTTGCCCTGCCCATGATCATGTGCAACCTCAATCTGGAAATGGAGCACATTCTGGGAAAAGAATATGTGGAAGAATCGGCCGAAAAACTCATCGACGATGTGATGAACCTGTTCTACCGCCGGGATCTTGGTCTCATCGTGGAGAATGTCAATGCCGACGGCTCTTTTTCGGATACCTTTGATGGTCGATTGCTCAATCCCGGCCATGCCATAGAAGCCATGTGGTTCATTATGGATCTGGCTGAACGCTTAAACAAACCCGCGATCATCGAAAAAGCCAGGGACATCACCCTGGACACGATCAAGCATGCATGGGACAAAGAATACGGTGGCATCTTCTACTTCATGGACGCCAAAGGGCGCCCGCCTCAACAACTCGAGTGGGACCAGAAACTCTGGTGGGTCCAAATCGAAACCCTTATATCCCTGCTCAAGAGCTATCGGCTGACCGGCTCAGAAGAAACACTGAAATGGTTCGGAACCATTCATGAATACACCTGGTCGCATTTCCCTGACCCCGAATATGGCGAATGGTTCGGTTATCTCAACCGGAGAGGTGAGGTTTTACTTAACCTGAAAGGTGGAAAATGGAAGGGCTGCTTTCACGTGCCCCGGGGGTTGTATCAATGCTGGCAAACACTGGAGCAGATCCAGAATCGTTAAAGTGAACTCATGAGCTTTACTTATCCGATGGCTCCTGGTCCCCGGATGAGATGGTTCAAAGAATTTTGGCAAATACTAAATGGATGATCATGAAACCAATTATAACGTTCTCGTTGCTTTTTACTTTATTGCTTTTTTCCTGCTCCCGTGGTCCTGCTTCGGGTGACAGGAGTGTCGATGTTTTGATTATTGGCGGAGGGGCCAGTGGCAGTATGGCCGGCCTTCAGTCGGCCCGCCAGGGCGCTTCCACCATTATTGCCGAGGATGGACCCTGGCTGGGGGGCATGTTGACTTCCGCCGGGGTCAGCGCCATAGATGGAAACCATAACCTGCATTCAGGACTGTGGAACGAGTTCCGTCAAAAATTGTTTGATCATTACGGGGGCCCCGATTCCGTAAATACCGGCTGGGTCAGTCATGTGCTATTTGAACCCATCATCGGGGCCGACATCATCCGGCAAATGGCTTTTGAACAGGAAAACCTGGAAGTGAGGTTTGAGGCCGATGTACAAAATATTGAACAGACAGATGATGGCTGGCATGTTTCTTTTGTCAGTGAAGAAAGGGGCGCTTTCACCATTGATGCTTCAGTATTAATCGATGGCACTGAACTGGGCGATGTTGCCAAACAAGTAGGCGTGCCGTATGATGTGGGCATGGATTCTCGCCACGACACCGGCGAGGAAATCGCCCCGGAGGAAGCCAACAATATTGTCCAGGACATGACTTATGTCGCCATTCTTGAGGATTACGGCGAAGATGCTGACATGACCATTCCACGCCCTGAAAATTATGATCCCGAACCGTTTTATTGCACCTGTGAAGGGATTTGTGATTCCGATACCATAGACCGGAAGTTGTGGCCATGCGATGAAATGATTGAATACGGGAAACTACCCAACGATAAATATATGATCAACTGGCCCATTTTTGGGAATGACTACTATCTGAATGTCATTGAAATGTCACCCGAAGAACGGGAAGAAGCTTATGAAAAGGCCAAGTGGTACACACGTTGTTACATTTATTATATGCAAACTGAGCTTGGGTTTGAAAACCTGGGGCTTGCCAAAGGGGAATTTCCCACCGGGGATGGCTTCCCAATGATTCCTTATCATCGTGAATCGCGCCGGATTCATGGTAAAGTACGCTTTACCCTGAACGATCTGGCCCGACCTTTTGAGCAGGAGACGGCTTTGTACCGAACCGGCATTGCCGTTGGGGATTATCCCGTCGACCATCACCATGCAGCATATCCCGACCAGTCAAAAGTGCCCGACCTCCATTTTTATCCCGTGCCTTCTTATTCCCTGCCCCTGGGAACTCTGATACCAGAGGAGCAAGAGGACCTGATCGTTGCTGAAAAATCTATATCCGTCACCAATATCGTGAACGGGACCACCCGGTTACAGCCCGTTTGCATCTTGAACGGGCAGGCCGCTGGCTCCCTGGCTGCCCTGGCCACAGAACAGGGCGTGACGCCTGCAGAAGTTCCGGTGAGAGATGTTCAGAACCAATTGTTGGATGCCGGAGCATATATTCGTCCTTACAGTGATGTGTCGCCCGACAACAGTTACTGGGTGGATGTTCAGAAAACCGGGGCTACCGGCCTGATCAAAGGTGAAGGGAAAAATGTGGGATGGGAGAATCATACCCTTTTTCATCCCGATTCGGTTATGGTGTCTTCGGCCCTGGAAGAGGGATTAACTGATCTGCCGGGAGACTTTTCCGTTACATTTGACGAAGAGATTGTATCTTTGCAGGAAGGTGTTGATGTGGCGTTAGATCTTGCCACTCATTTTGATAACGGCAACGGAGATGAAGAGGCCGAAGAGTTGTTGGAAGAATTGTGGCGCTTGCACGGTTTTGGGGAGCCCGATCCTGAAGCTGCAGTGACCCGTGCGCAGATGGCTGTTTTGCTCAACAGCATCGCCCGGCCGTTTGATATGGTGGAGGTTGATCTGAAAGGTCGTTTTAAACAATAGAATATTTCCGGAATTATGAAACGTGTCATTTTTCTCCTTTTTGGTTTTCTTTGGGCTATGGTTTTGTATACCGCTTGCCAAAAAGAATCTTCACCGAAAGTTATCGCCCACAGAGGTGCCTCGGGGTATGCTATAGAGAATACGCTCACCGCGGTAAAAAAAGCCATTGATCTGAATAGCGATGCTGTGGAAGTGGATATATGGCGTACTACGGACGACTCCCTTGTCGTTTTTCATGACCGGACGACTCAACGTCTGGCCAGTGATTCACTGGTTGTTCCTGAAGCTTCTTTTGAGGAATTAAAAGGTCTGCGACTAGAGGACGGGGAGCAAATTCCTTCCCTTCGCGATGTTTTGGAAATATTGCCCCAGGACATGGAGATCTTTGTCGAGATTAAATGCTGCTGGGAAGAAGGTGATGCCGGCAATGTTTTCCCCATGCTTTCGGAGATGCTTCATGCAACCGGGACCACTGACCGGGCTACCATCATTTCTTTTAATCCGGAAAAACTCAAAGATGTCCGGGAATACCTTACTGATGCACCCCTTTATTGGCTGACCGGAAAGGAAATGGCACCGCGTAAAATTATTAATAAAGCGCTGGAAGTTGGAGCCGATGGTATTAATGTGCATTACGGGATCCTCTCCGAACAATTGGTTGATCTGGCCAATGAATCCGAATTGGGTGTTTATACCTGGACGGTCAATGATCCCGAAAAGGCAGAAGAACTCCTAAGCAAGTACAACCTTTTGGGCATCACCACCGATTTTCCTGATGAGATATCCCGAACCATTGCCGGGTCTCCTTGATTATGAGTAAAAAAATCCGTTTTGAAGCTTTGGATGCATTGCGCGGACTGGCTATTTTGATGATGGTCCTGTCAGGGCCCCTCCCGCATGATGGGGCTTTGCCTGCCTGGAGGTACCATGCTCAGGTGCTGCCGCCTGATCATGTTTTTGATTCGGCCGTCCCCGGCCTAACATAACCCTTCAGGTTATTCAGGCCGGAATTGTTACCTTTGGCGTCGCCTGGGTAAATGCCATGGCGGCCCGTTATAGGTTGTTTATGCGCGTTTGAAAATAATAAATATGATGAAACGAAATGTCAGATCTTTGGGGATGCTTTTGCTGGCATCCCTTTTTTTCGCCGGATGTGCTTCAAAGGATACCGGAGAAGCAGAAGCAGAGCTTGTTGATTATGTGGACCCCATGATTGGAACAGGGTTTCACGGCCACACGTTTCCCGGGGCTGTTGTGCCCTTCGGGCGGGTGCAGCTGAGTCCCGATACGCACCTTGAGGGCTGGGATGCATCCAGCGGTTATCACTATGAAGACAGTACGATTTATGGGTTTAGTCACACCCATTTAAGCGGCACGGGCATCGGGGATATGGGCGACGTATTGTTTCTTCCTTACACGGGCGATATCCCCGATGAAGCCGTTGCCACATTCTCGCATGACCGCGAAGATGCTAAACCCGGCCATTACAGCGTAGTGTTGGAACCGTGGGAGATTCAGTGTGAACTGGCAGCCACGAAGCGCTCAGGCTGGCATCGCTATACTTATCCTGAAGATGAGGCAGCCGGCTTGCTCATTGATCTTGGACATATTTTGCAACCCGATTGGGGCCACCAGGTATTGGAAAGTTCTATTAAAGTGGTTGACGAAAGGACCATTGAGGGTTACCGCATGACCAGTGGCTGGGCCGAGAAAGACCCGGTCTGGTTCAGGGCCGAGTTTGATGCGCCTTTTGATGTCAATCGCGTTGATGTGGATGGTGAAGACGCCGGCCCTGTCAAAACCGCTGAAGGGGAAGATGTGAAAATGTGGCTCTCTTTTGATGATCCGGACGGACCAGTCGGGGCGCGTGTGACCATCTCTTCCGTCGACCGGAAAGGAGCTGAACGCAATATGAATGAAATTGAAGGGTTGAACTCCTTTGATGAAGTGGTTAAACAGGCCCGTCAGCAGTGGGAAGAGACTTTGTCAGCCATTCGCATAAAGAGTGATGATGACGATGTGCTTACCAATTTCTATACCTCGATGTATCATGCC
>JBNJFN010000029.1:0-19673 GCA_051746885.1 Bacteroidota bacterium
ATCCTGCATAATTGTCTTGAAACACCCTGAACATGAAGATATCAGTGTTTCAATCCCAAGGCTGTTAAACTGTTCAATATTTTGTTCAAAAAGGCGTTTATGTTCCGGGTCCCCCATCCTCAAAAGGACACTGCCACAGCATTTTTCATCTTTTCCCAATGTGCCGTAATCGACATCCAGCGCTTCTAAGATATTCACCGTATTAATGGCTACCTGTTTTACGTTGGCATCATAGGCAGCGGTGCAGCCCAAAAACAGAAGAACTTTGCCGCCATTTTTAATAGATCTCGGTTCATTGGGAATTAACTTGTCTTTTTTTGCTCTCCTTGACCATTTGGTCCGTCCGGCACGAGGCTGTTGCCAGGGATTGTCATAGGCTTTTACGCTTTTCTCCAATGCTTTCTGGGCTTCAAGAGGTCCATAGCCTGCATCAACGATTATTTCCCTTAAATCTTCCCACAGGTTGACAGTGTCAATATGCGCTGGACAAATTTCTTCACATTGTCCGCAGGTAGAACACTCATACAGATTGGCCACAAAGCTCTCAACGTCTTTTTTTGTAATCTCTTTATAATTGAATAGCTTCTTTAATATGTTTTTCAAAAGGTCAGGGGTCTTGTCACTTCTCAGTATTTTTCCCAGCAACCCGTTTTGATCCCTGGTAATTTTGAGAAAATCAATAACTTTTCTGCGGGGAACAATATTCTCCGATGCATCCTGATCATAGACCGGACACCATCTTAGGCATTCACCGCAGCTTGTACAGGCATCCAGTTCGATTAACCTTGATATATCCAATTTATGAATTGGAAGTTGTGTGACTTCTTCGGGTTCTGTTGTTTCTTCAGATGAAGGTTCAAGAACTTTTTCTTCGTCATTAGTCATTTTAGGTGCCTTCTTTTTGTATTATTTATAATGACTTTTGATTTTTTTAATCTTTAAACTTGTCTTATTGTTATGATTGTTTTTAGCCTTAATCCGTGAATCCTTAATTTATTGTATGGATAGAAAAGCCAAAGTTTCCAGGTAAACTTTATTGTTTCCACAGATTCATATTTTTTTGTTCCCCTCGGCTGTTAAGTCCTTTGTATAAAGGGTTGTTATTGTTGTCGCCGGGGACTATCGGCTTCTCCCCTTTTTACCTTGGAAACAGCTTCAATAAAATAAGTCAGAGGAACAGTAAATATATGGCGCATCTTCCCAAACGGCAGCCAGGCAATAAACAAGGCGCCGACTCCGGCATGCAGATACCAAAGAGTGGAATAAAAAGACGCCCACCATTCCTGGCCGAATATGGCGAAGAATTTTGAAAGAGGATACCCAACAAAAGCATACCCGGCAATTGAGGCAGGTACACCGGCAACAAGTATTCTTGCACCCTCAAGGACAAATCCTAACACGATAAGCGCTCCAATGATCACAAGGGCGACATTGTCTTTGTATTCAGAAACAACATACTCAGGCTTTACAATATATCTTTTTATAACGGACCAAATGATGCCAAACAAAATGAGCAACCCCAAAAGATCGTTAATAAAAGCGGTAAAAGGAGCATTTTTGTCTAACAGTGCTATGGCAACACCACTGTCTGGGTTTACAGTAAAGCTTGCGGCCGTGAAAAGGGCAAGGGCAAAACGGAGCAAAATGGATAGAAAAATCAATGAATGCATGGACCATCTGCTTACGCTCTCCTTGAGAATTCTTCTTTGAAGCAGAATATCAAGAATGAAGATTTTTACTATGGAAAAGAATTGTTTCGAGAAAACAGTGGACCAGACCGACTCAGAGCTTAGATTAATTTTGCGAGACAGCGATTCGCTTTCGCCCTGCACATTCCCTTGGAACCAGGATCTGAAGCATAAAAGCAGACCTCCAAGAAAAACCAGGATCGCAGCCCCGAACATCCAATGGCCTATTTTAAATGGAGCGGCGTGGCATACTATGCAGATAGCACCTTTTGAAGGAAGCACCGCGGCAGGAGCGCCAACATTATTGTCCAGGGTGTGGCATTTTTTACAGGATTCCTTGTCTGATGTGTCAGCCAATTCATGTTCCACTAAGCTGATGGGTTTTCCCTCATTATTTTCGTGAGCAAGCTTTATCATATGATCCGACTTGTCTAGTTTGACATGTTCAGATTTGAGATGACACGCCTGACATTCAACACGAAGGTGGGGAGCGTGCGCGGCTGCTTCACCGTGAACGGAGTGACATTCAGTGCATTGAGCTCCGGTTTCGGTTCTATGGGGAGAGCGAGTTACATCTGTATGGCATTCTGTACAGGCGACATATTGATGGATCGGTAAGTTTTTAATAAAGGTTTCTCTGGTAAGTTGTAAACTTAGCTCTATACCATCTTTTTCTGTAACGCAGTCTTTTTCTTTGTGACAATCAAGGCAGAAAGCCTGTGATGAAAGGACACCTTCATTGGAATGAATATTCGCTTCCCGATGACATTCCATACATTCAAGAGATTCCTTCTCCTGCAGTTCGGACATTTCAAGGCTCTGATTATTGTTTGTCTGTATTTCCTGATTTTGGCCAAAACTGTGAGAAGACAAAATTAGGATTAAAAAAAAACCAATAGTAGCAGAGATGAGGGTTTTAAAATCCATTTGGGTATTTCTCCCTATGATTATTCTGCACGGTAAATTCGGATAGAGTTCGCCTTTATTTCCATATGAAGATATATTGAGATGTTACTCCGATTGCTGCTCCCTTGCATAAGGCCCGCTTTGTTTTTTCCCATTGAAAATGGATTTTTCGATGGGGAAAACTTCGGGATCGAGATGTGTATCCGTCATGTGAACAAATCCGATGTACAAAACTGCAAGCACAGCTTCATGAAAGTGAAAATGAACTGCAATATTGACTACATAACCTGGTAAGAATAAGGTAAAAAATTCAGGATACCACATGATAAGGCCGGTGATCCCCATACTCTGCATGCCCAACATTACCGCCCAATAATCAAGTTTTTGAAGATAACTGAACCGGTTAAACAATGGAGGGTTACCCCGAGCAAAGATATATCTCAGGTTTTGGTAAATGTCTGAAAGGTCTTTTTTACTCGGTGTCATGGTATCAGGGCCTGTGAGTCTTCCCTTGAGACCCAGCTTGTAAAAAATAAGCCAAAAAAGGTGTATGAGAACGCCTATGTAGAAAAAGGTTGCACAGAACCGATGTATGCCCCCTATACCATCAGCACCCCCTAAAATCGTAGCTAAAACGCGGGCAAAGCCGTTATGAGCAAAACTCAGCGAAAACCCTGTTATAGCAAGGGTTATAAAGTTTACAAAGACGACAATGTGCAGCAGCCTGTGCAACACGTTGAAGCGCTGAACAGTTTCTGGTTTTTCCTGATTCTTTTTCATTAATGCTTCCTTAATTTGTCGTGAATTTTTCTTAAAAGTAACAGGAATGAATGACTATAAAGAAGAGTTAAAAGAGCTACAACAAATATTAATGAAATGGATCCCATCACATATACAATTTTAAGGCTATGCTTTTTACTGTCGGTTTTCTTTTCCGTTTCCTCTTGAGACTCATGAATAATAACGTCGGTGAAGCCTTCTTGGGCTTCAGGATGGCATCTGCGGCATGCGTTTAAGGCTTTGGCTTCCTCTTCCAGCGAAATACATTCATGGGCGCCATGACAGTCTGTACAATATGCAGACCGTTCGTTCTCCAGATAAACGGCCGTCTTGCCGTGAAAATTTTTGAGATAACTTTTTTTCTGCGCAAGATGGCATTCACCGCAGGTTTCCGTCATGTTAATTCCGGTTTGCGTTCTTGAAAGATGGGCAGGAGCATAATGTGTAGAATGACAATCTCCGCATGTCGGGGCATGCCCGGTTTCTGAGACGTCTCCGGTTTCCTTTTCTTCTTTAAGGGCTTTGGCATGCTCGCCTTTTTTATATCTTTCATAGGCATTTTTGTGACATTTTTCACACAGCTGGTAGTCGAAGTTTCTTTTAGGGTCTGTTTTAAGGTAGTCCGGATCCTCGGGGTCCGGATGCTTTGAACCGTTCTCTGTCATGGTTCCGTGGCATTCCTCACAATTTATACCTGTATGCGCCGAGTCCGAAAACCGATCCATTTCTACAAACCAGTTAGACTCTTGCAGAAGCGAGTTTTCAGCCCTCGCTTCTGAATAGAAAGTTAAAGGCACAATTATACAGCAGACCAAAATAAACAGCCGGATCATGCTCAACTTTAAATTTTTCTGCTTTATCATAGAGTGAAATTGTAAGATTCCCAAACTTATTCTCCCATCATGATTATTAGAGGCAGATGAGTATCGAGTTCCAATACTGAGATCTATCTTGATGCCGAATTTTTCAAATTGCACCGGAAAGTGTAAACCAATTCCACAGATTAATTGTAAATGCCTGAGGTTCTCTATCCTTTTCAGTATGCCAATACGAGCAATATGATGACCACCGAATAGTTTCGTGGAAAGGTCACCATATTTGAGAAGTTAAGCCTGCCCGGAATGTGTTGGATTATTTTTGCAGGTAAACTTCAGATGCTGGACTGGGATTATTAGAAATCCAAAAAATAAATTCGGGTTTTCCTTAATATAAATGCAGATTCGCTAAGATATCTTAAAATAAATAATTTCATTTTCACAAGTTTATGAAAAGTGAAATAAATCTTTAACATTTTGATATATCCTGATATTAAGAATAGGTTATAACATGCAAAATTAAAAAATAGCGGCAATCCAATTACAGCATCCATTCAGGCAAACGCTTAAGCTTATTAGCTTAGGGTTCGTCACAAAATAACTTGAACAGTTGGCTTGTTCTTTTTCCCGTCTTCTTTGTTGCTGCGTCGGTCAAATAGCTTGCTATTCTCCCTCCTCGCGCCTCGAAGACGGAAAAAATTCCGGCGCCAAATTTGCCCAACTTATTTTGTGACGAACCCTAAGATTATTCAGCATTCAGCATTGGACCATGTATCTCTATTGTTTGTTGCAAGTCTCTGAAAGAATGTTAATGAATTTTCCCATAAAAATTAAACATTTACTCAAATTCAAAAATACACTTTTTTAAAGCTGATCTTCCCTTAAAGACTGGAATACAACATCAAAAAAGTTGATGGATAATTTTTGAAGGCGTTCAAACATGCATATTGCCAGGTCAAGAGTTTCTAAGTTTTGATCAACTGCATTTTTAATTTGTCTGAGATCAGTCGAGATATACCCCATATTTGCAACGATAAAGGTAAGCATCCCAGGGGAGGCTACTAATTTTTCGATCTTTTCAAGGAGTTTTATTCTTTTCCACATGGACTCTAGAAACACTCTTATTTTATCCGGGTCATACACTTTTTTCCCGATAAGCCAGCTGACTGAAACAAATTCAAGTCCGGAAGCAGCAATTCTAGAGTTGCTTAGCTCGCTTTTAATATTTCTAATGATTTTGCTTGCAGCCTGGCCGGAAATAACTTGGAGGCTTTTTACCTTCTTTTGATGAGAGAAATGATGGTGGGGGGCTTTCCTTAACGCCGCGGAAAGCTCCCCCAGCAGAATATTTGTTAAAAAATCATTGGCATCCTGGTAATCCGGATGTTCCAGGTGAGGCCCCAAAAGGTAAAAGCAGCCTTTGCTAAAAGGGACCCTTACCACTGCTGCTTTCCTGATCAAAGTGCGTTCAGCCGTTTCCCGGTTAACCAAAAATGAAGTTTTATTTGTAAAATCATCATAATAGGCTACAATATTTTCCGGGTGATCATAAGTCATTCCAGGCCCACCATACAGAGGGGCATTAAATTCTATTATATCATTGTCGTAGAGATTATTCGCCACTTTCAGTTTAACCGCTTCCCTGACAGGATGAAAAAGGTAATCACACCCGTATAAAACAAATGATTTGTAGTTTTGGCGTAAAGTTTCAGGGAGATCCTTAGCCAAATTCGTTATTTTGACATTAACGAAATTAAACAAATTCAAAGGTTCTTTTGAAGAATTCATCGGAAGGTATGCCCCTGCGCAGGAGCCAATATAAATCCCACCATTTTCTACAAAGCTTTGAATTTGATATGCTCCGTTTTTTTTTAAAGCTTCAGCGACTCCAAAAGTGTCTCCTCCAGAGATTATTAGGACATCCAATTCCTTTAAGTAATCTTTTTGCCTGATCAGGTTTTCATCCAGAAAAGAAAGATTGAAAAATCCCTTCTTTTGAAACAGATCCACAAACCACAACCAGGAGTGAGATGCCCCTTTTCCGGCATAGATTCCTATTTTCGCCTTACGTAGACTTTTGCAAGCGAAATTTTGTAATGGTGAAAAATGAGATTCCTTAGACTCCATGCCAGTAAAAACATCTCTCTAACTTGCGTTTTCGTTTACCAATCTTTATTTAGGTCATAGCCGATTGGATCCAGGTTATGCCGGTTCACTAACATAGCTAATGACTTCGTTTAATGCCTCTATGCCAATATCAAGATCAGTGCCAATATTGGCCAATTCCAAAAGATTTTCTTCTGTGATTTCAGGAGACATAAGGATAAACAGGGGCTGAATGCCGAAGATAAGGGCAACAGCCTGTCTTCTTTCCCACCACGATTTCACTTCATCGTGATCGTCAGAGAGACCAAAGTCGTTAAAGATAGGTTTAAGGGGTGCCCAAGGGCTAAATACTGCATTGCCCTCATATTCAAGGGTGCCTGTCAAGCCATCAAAAGCTCCTTGGAGTTCATCCAATGAATTTTTGCCGGAAAGCGTTGTGACAGCCAGTGGATCAATTCCGTATTTAGCGCATGCCTTGAGAAATCGGCCAGCGTTTTCCGCAGACAAACCCAATTTTTTGCAACTGCTTAGCGCGCTAATATCTGTGACAAGTACACCGGGCTCTTTAACCTTTGTTTCTTCAACACGGTTGGGATCTTCGTCCATAAACAAGCCGGTAATGGTTGCATAGGGCGTAAAATAATCGGCACTGTGCCTATGCACAATAGGAGCCAGCCACTCGGAGAGGTCGTGGTCTCCAATCGCATCCCCGAGCTCACCAACCCCCTTTTTGCTAATGAAATCATTCTTCTTGATGTCTTTCAAAATTTCGAGGGAGCGAGAAAGAAAACTCTCCGGATCTGCAGCATCTAGAAGACCCATTCCCCTGAAAGCAAATCCTTTTAGATTTTTGCTTCCAAAAATTTTGCCTATCCCAAATCGATCCGGGCTGCTCCAATGGTTATAGCAGACTTGAGCCTGGTCTAATTGGTTTTCACCTGCCTTGCCGATCAGCATAGTTTGCAGAAGATCATCACCGGCAAGTCCCCTGAGGTAGTCGGTCGATTCCCAGACATCTTTTCCCCAAATATCGCTTGCATCCATGATATCCGCAACTCCATCATGTATCCACAGATAAACCGGTGAGTTTGCGGCACCTTTTACTACAATGTAGTCATATCCGGAATACTTGATTTCAACACCGACCTTAAAAATAATAGGGCAGTGACAAGTTTTCCCGGTGACAGGACTTTTTGCGGTCATGACACTAGTTGCGGAAGCGGGATAGGTTGTTCCGGTGAGCAGACCGGTACCAATTACAATGGGATCATCATCCTGGTATTTTTCATAAAGGTATTTGGTGATGCCAGCACCCCCGATTTTGCTCGATACCAGACTTTCTTCCACTTCTTCTTCTTCGGCTTCTGATTTCGCCAAATCAACAATTAAAATTTTATCGGTTGATAAATATTCCATGGCACGCTCCTTCTATCTTTTTATTCTTCACAAGTAATCGCATCCACGGGACAGAATGCTACGCACAGAGGGCCATAATCCTCCATTTCTTCACATAGATCGCAACCTTCCCGGAGAAGTATTGGTTTTGCTGAAGCATCTGCTTCTTTATCAGGATCTGCCTCTTCGCCTATTCGGCTAATGTCAATGCCTTCTGGACGCGCTGTAACCAAATTTTCTTCTTCTTTCAGAAGAACACCAAAGTAATCTTTTTTTTCACGCGCACGGTAGGCCATAATTGAGGAAGATAGAAAGGCGAATCCATCATCTCTGTGGAAGCTGCATGCCATTTCACATGCCATGCAATTGATACATTTTAACGCGTCAATTCGGATATTCATCTTCTTTCCTCGCCTGTTTTAATTAGTTTTATTGAAGAAAGTCAATTTAATTATCTGAAATCCAACTTATAGACTGTCCATCTTGCTTAAGAGCTTTTTTTGTTTTTTTTCAAGCTGTTGTAAGGCTGATGCCACTTCAGGGTGAGATTTCATCTTCTTTGCCGCTTCCCTGTAGTAATTAAGGTTACGTTCCTCAATTTTACGCGCAGTTTCAACAACCGCACCCGGGTCTGCAGTATTTACGTCACTTAGATTAACGAGAAAGCGATCACGGGTAAAACCCTCTACCGGCTCCAAAATCATTTCCGCGACATTTTCCCTGCGCACCCTCTGGACCTGTTTAATTTGCTTTTCTTTTTCATTTATCAATTCGTAAAGAAAGGATTTTACCTCACCCTCCGGTAATTGCGATGTCCCTTTGAGGTAAAAGTCCTTATTTTCTGTTTCAATCGTTTCAGCGAACGTTAAAATTACTCCAAAACCCTTCAATGGCATGTTGTTGTCCTCACAATATTGTTTTTATTAATCGCAGTTAAATGCCAATCGCTTTTGATATTTTTCGTCCTCAAAAAAAACCATTTAATATCCATGTGATTTTATATTCCAAGCCTTCCCCGCACGATAGGGCAAGCAAGTAGGGCAAAAATCCAACAAAAAAAATCTAATTTAATATTTTCGTTTGAATTCATGCCCTTTTAAAAAACAAAACATTTCTATTTTAATCAAAACCAGCGTTCAATAAGTACTTTGGTGTCAGTGAAAAATTGAAAAATTTCCTGGCCGTGTCCCTTGATATCACCAAAGAATGATTCCCCGGCACCGCCAAACGGGAAAAAGCTCATCGGAGCGGCAATGCCTATATTGATACCGATCATACTTGGCTTGACATTGTATTTAAATTTTCGCACGGCACCACCGTCTTGGGTATAAATGCAAGCCGCATTGGCGAAACCACGCGAATTGGCTAATTCGATGGCCTCATCAAGGGTTTTTACACGCACAATGCTTACAACAGGACCGAATATCTCCTCTTTCGCGATGGTCATATCCGGGGTAACATGATCAAATATTGTCGGGCCTACATAATATCCATCAGGATATCCTTCCACCTGGCAGTTTCTGCCATCAAGGATGAGTTCGGCTCCTTCTTCTATTCCTTTTTCGATATATCCTAGAACTTTTTTCTTGTGCTCTTCACTCACAACAGGGCCCATATCAACATCTTCATTTAATGGGTCTCCTATTTTCATGGCTTTTACCCGCTCGACATATTTATTTATAAAATCATCGGCGTTATCCCCAACTGGCACCAAGATAGAGCCGGAAAGGCATCTTTGTCCCGCGCATCCAAAAAAGGAAGTAATCAATGAGGGCATACTAGCTTCCAGATTTGCGTCTGGCATAACAGCAACGATATTTTTAGCCCCCCCAAGTGACTGTACACGCTTTCCTGTTTCTCCACATTTTTTGTAGATGTATTTTGCAGTGGGAGTGGAACCGACAAACGATACACCTTGAATATCCGGATTCTCCAGTATGCCATTTACGACATCCTTTGACCCATGAACCATATTGATTACGCCATTCGGAAAACCGACCTCATCGATTATTTCAAAAATTTTAGTCTGAGTCATGGGAACTTGCTCTGAAGGCTTCACAACATAAGTATTGCCTGTGACGACTGCATAGGGAAGAAACCACCAGGGGACCATAGCCGGAAAATTGTATGGGGGAATACACGCGAAAACTCCCAAAGGCTGTCGGTGGCCGGCGCAGTCGATTCCCCTTGCAATATCCTCAATTGTGTAACCGCACTGCAGGGTGGTAACACCAGTGCAGTGCTCCACATTTTCTATCATCCTGCGGACTTCGCCACGGGCTTCGTCTATCGCTTTACCAAGCTCGGTGGTGAGAGTTCTTGAAATATCCTCAAAGTTCTCTTCAAAGGCATCTTTTAGCCGAAAAAAATATCTGGCGCGGGCTAGGGGGGGGGTTGTTCTCCAGGCCTCAAATGCTTCCTGGGCGGCATTAACAGCTTGATCTACCTCTTTCGCTGTCGAATAAGGTACCTCTGCTATCTTTTCGCCGGTAGCTGAGCACATAATACTGCCAATTTCAGTAGATTCAGATTCAACCCATTCTCCGTCAATGTAATTTTTCAGTTTTGTTACTGCCATTTTTCCTTTCCTTTCTTTTTAGGAAGAATATTTGATCTCTTGTATTATTCTCCGGTTCATTATTATAAAAATTAGTCTTAAATCTGGATCAGATATTGCGTTTTCAATAACCTTTAAATCTTATTGGTTATTTTTGATGCGTTGCTTAGATTCGATTTTTTTAATTATATCTGCCGCAATTTCATATGTTTTATCCTTGCCGTAACCAAATTGTTCACCAGCTTTTCTCGGATTTATCTCGACAATATCCATGCCAGCCAGTTTTACATTTCGGTTAAAAACTTCACAGATTTCATCGATAAGCTGAAATAGCATTCTCTCATCAAATCCCTTCCAGTTAAGAAATCTAACTCCATTTACAGCGTTGTAGGCGCCAATATCCATATCAACTGAAATATATACATAACATGTTGAAATATTTTTGATTATTGTTTTGAGCTTATTAAATCCGAACTGACAATCTTTTTTGGTTACTATTTTACATCCTTTTCGTTTTAAAGAGCTAAAAGCGGATGTATATCTTTGTATTCTATCGTCTTTTATACGAAATGTTTTTTTCTCAGGATAATCTGAAACGCCCATAATAAAAAGGTTTTGGGGGATGACATCTTCACTTTGCAGCATATGATAAAGGAAGGAACTGGCATTGTAAGAATCCGGTCGATCGTAAAGATAAGGGTCCTTTGGATCATATATAGATGAAGGGTTCATATCAATATCGTACTGTATAGAATCTGCATGTGCAGACATGGGGATAGCATCGGTATGCGTGTCGATCACCAAAAGCGAAACATTTTCTTTCCCGTAGTAATCCGAGACGGCTTTGTAGGCACCCCCTGTTAAGGAATGGTCAATGCCAACCATGCAAGGTATACCGGAGGGAAGGATCTCACCGGTTACAAACCATCTAACCTTTTGAGCCATTTCCAGGCAACCACCCTTATCAATAAAGGCGGTAAAATTTTCAGTTGTTATTTTTGAACGATCCTCTGCTGCAGGGTTGGGTAACAACCAGGAGGGCACTTCAATTCTGCCAGCTTCGTGGAAATCAAACTGATATTCCTTGCTTCGCAAAACTTCCAGCACGCCGTCGAGTGGATCAAAATTTTTTTGCAACGCTCCTATTCCATTGCATTTTTCCTGTATGGAATCATACTGTTCATCGCAATCAAAAGGACATCCAAAAAAATATACCTGTTGATCCAAGGTTCCCTGCATGTCAAGATACATCCCCTTTTTTCAATTTTTCCATAAACCGCAATTTATTTACGATTATAGAGCCATATCCATAAGCTCTACCAGATCATATAGTCGCATTGGACTCTTAATTCTTTTTGCTCCTTGATTTAAATTATAGTGACAGAAAGGACAGATAGACACCATTTGCTCAGCTCCTGTGCTTTCGCCCTCTGCTATGCGAAGGCTTGCATTTTTGGCAGCCCAATCAGGATAACCTGTCATGACACCGCCACCGCCACCGCAGCAGTATGAATTGTTGCGTATCCGCTCCATCTCTCTGAAATCAATATTGGGGATGGACTGCAGCATTTCACGCGGTATATCGAACAGGCAGTTATCATCTTTTTTTCGAAGGTAGGCCCCCGGCCATGCTTCTGATCCATCCTCGTCGATCTCAAATTCAGAAAGATGTCTTCCGGTATGGCAAGGATCATGGTAGGTGACTTTCCAAGGTAATTCTTTGGTAAATTTCATTTTTCCTTCTTGGAAGTAATTATAAAGTAATTCTACTGTATGAATTACCTGGATGCCATCCATTAACTCTTCATACTCGTCAGACATTTTGTAGTCTTTCTTTATCGCTCGATAGCAGCCTGCACATGAAGTAACGATGGTATTAACCCCATGATTGTCATGAAGATCCTTGAATAACCGCAAATTGTGCTCGGCGACCCTTTTAAATTCCTCATGATCGCCTATCCGCATTGCTGTTGATCCACAACACACCTCATTTTCTCCCAGAATCCCAAAATCCAGGCCAAGTTTCTGAAAAATGGAAGCTGTTGCAACCGGAAGATTTCTGACAGGAACATTAAGTGCTCCTGTACATCCGACATAATAAAGAATAGGGGCATCTTCCTTCATTATATCCTTAATAGGAGTTTTTGCCTTCTTGAATGGCCTTGTCCAGTCAGTCCGCATCCGACGCGGTCCCTGATAAGGATTGTCAAAACTCCTCATGGACTTGGCAATTACTTCCTGGGCCGGCATTGGGCCCACCCCTTCGTCCACAGCTTTGCGCCTCATGGATTCAATAATCTCTGGAATGAAAGGTTTATGATCCAGTTCACATTGTTCCTGACAACCGGCGCACACTGTACACCTGTAAATGTCATTCAGGAGGTCTTCGTTCCATTCCAGATCACCGTTTGCAATCCCCCTGGCAAAAGCCACCTTCCCTTTGGATGCGATATTGCCTTCAAAACCAAATTCAACCCCCGCTGGACAAATTTCTCCAAAAAACGGCGGAGGACCAAAATCGTAGGCTACCTTACAGTTTCCGCAAGCAGTGCATCTCCATATTTTGTCTTCTAAATCTTCCAGCGAAGGAATATTCCATTTCATAATGACCTCCTAGAATTGTATTTGAATGAGCCACACTGAAAAATGAATTAGCTATAATGCCAATTTCCCGCGATTCATAATATCATTAGGATCAAGCATATTTTTTATCTGCTTCATAAGCGATAGGTATCCCGGATGGGCACGTTTATTTATTTCTACTCCGAAGTCAACGGGTGGTTTATAAGGAATACCGCCATTATCCAGAACAACCCTCAGACATTCAACAATGGCCTGCCTTGCATTTTCGACGGCTTCAGGATCTTTTTTGGGAAAAGGAATCATAGCGCGCAGCATCCCATAATGCACACCACGATAGTTGGTTGCACGAACGGCAGGTGACAAATTTCTATTGGTAAGGATCTTTTTCCATTCGTTATACACGGGTTCCCACTTATCCAGAGGGGTAAAGGTTCCAGGCCAAGAAATACCTCCGCCGGCTTGTTTCGTATAGTTCTTTGTAGAGCCGACAATCCGGCTCGGAAGCTGAGTCCTGGCCTTCAATGCTTCCTCAGGGTACACAGCCTCCTTAACTGTTGTTCCTTTCTTTTTTTCTTCCTCCATAGCCATTTGCCAAATTTCTTCCCGTGCCTCTACTTCCTTTTCTGTCCAGGAAAAAGTGGTTGCAAAGGAAACCCATTCCGGGGCATCTTCGGGTTTTGGTTTGTAAGGATAGGGGATAGGCACCTGCGATAGCCACCAGGAAACAGTTGTTATATCGTCACATATTTCATAATTTCCGATTGTTCGACAATAGGAAGCCATATCTCCCAGATTCTCTGCAGATGTTGTAAAAACTTTTAGATATGGTGGCATGGGATGTACCCTCAAGCCAATCTTTGTTACAACGCCCGTCGTACCGAGCCAACCTGTAAAAAGGCCATCCATTCTTGGCAACGGCAAGCAGCTGTGCCATGAATCTTCCTGAATAGCGCAAGAGCCCAGCCTAACAAGTTCTCCGGAGGGCAGCACAACTTCCATACTTGTAATTTCTTCACTATTCAAACCATAGCGCCCGCTCATACCCCCGATGCCATGACAGAGAGCATTAGAGGAAACCGAGGCAGAAGGGGGGCCGACCGGCCAGCTAAATCGAAATCCATATTTGGCTAGCGCATGGGCAAATTTTGCATGTGAAACGCCTGGTTCAATAACAGCATAATGAAGTTGATCATTAATCGTTAGGATTTTGTTCATTTGTTTAAGATCCAACAATATCCCCCCATCTTCGGGGATACAGAGACCTCCGATATTGGTTCCTGCGGTAAAAGGAATTACAGGAATTTTTTCTTGGTTAGCAAATTTCATAATTTTCTGAATCTGCTCAACCGTGGTGGGCATTGCCACATAGTCTGGACTTTTACGCTCGACAAATGAGAGATCATAAGAGTAGGCATACCGGATATGGATCTTATCGGTTGCATTTGTCTCGCCAACGATCTCCTGCAAAGCTTTAGTAACTTTTGGGTCCACGTTTCCATTTTGTGGTGTTTTCGTCATTGTTTACCTCCTAATAAACTAAACAATTATTGTTGTTAGCGCCTATCATCCACTAATTCTGAGGTAAATAAGCCTTCGCCTTATCCGTTGCCCGAAGCATGCCTACAAGGTTTAATGAATTTTACATTTGTAAACATTGTTTTTCTATAGACCAAAATTTTTTCACCTGTAATGAAGGTTAAAGCGATAGCGAGGCCCCTGAAAAAAAGTGGAAAAGCTTTGCGCTTTGCCTTAAAATTTCAGGCGACATCACCATGATTTTTCAGAAATATTTTTTTCTGCCTGGAAGAAGAATGGGCTTGGCATTTTCGTAAACCCTCTTCCACTTCGTTAATGTGCTTCAGCATAAAATAACTGGCTTTTTCTGGGTCCCGGGCTTCCAATGCCTCAACGATTTCCCAGTGTCCCCGACAGACGATATCCAAAAATTCCCTGTCCGTTTCAATTATCCTTTTCAATCGGATCAGAGCGGATTGGACACTTTCAACAACCACCGCGACAATCGGATTCCCGCCAATTTCAGCAATTTTTTTGTGAAATGCCACGTCTAGATCGCTATAAAACCTTTCCCCATCAGGTTCCTGCTCCATCTCACGTATATTTTCTTTTAGCTCTTCAATATCTTTGTCTGTTACTTTACTGGCGGCAATTTTTACAATTTGTGTTTCATTAAAAATGCGAAACTGGGCATAGTCTTCATGGGTGGGGTTTATAAAAAATAAATAGTTTTCAAGCCCTTTCTTTACAACATCTATATCCACCTTTTTCACAAAAGCACCGCCGTTTACACCCTGTTTGATCTCTAACAAACCATAAGCCTCTAAAGTCCTATATGCTTCTCGCAATGAAGATTTGCTCACACCAAAATGTGTGATGAGATCATTTTCTGAGGGTAGGCGGTCTCCCTCCTTAAGCTCGCCGTTTAGAATTGCCTTCTGTATCTGATCAGCGATATTGTTTGAAATCCTATTTTGTTTCACGTTTTGAAAATTAAACGCTGTAACCATGGGACATCCCTAATTTTAATTTATTTGTTTTTTTGCAACTTTAACGCCATGCGCACGCTTCGCCCATCAAATATTATTTTTGAAAGAAATTTTTTAATAGCAGCTTTGATTTGTATTGTCAACAAATATTTTAAAGTTTTAAACATCAGATGTTAGGTGTTTTAAAAGGTTGGGCTTTTACATAAATTTTTCCCCCAAAAGCATCCTATCCACGATCCTCTATGATAGCCTATTCAACGAGAATAATGGCATAGTGATGATATGTATCTTTAATGGTGTTGGCTACAGTCGGAGCAGCTATCTCCAGTTTTTCTGTAGTAGCTATGACATCGATGGAAAAGGATTCCATCGATGGCCTCCTTTCTTGCGGGAAATAACAATGATCGGGATAACCGCAATTTTTGCACAGAGCGCACGGGCCGCTGACCAGACTGAATGCCTTGTAATATCCCTCCAAGAAGAGGAATCGTTCAACACTTACGGTTTCTTTCCAATATCGCACTTGTGATAGCCGTTTACGATTTTTCTTGTTATAAAAAGATGAACACTGCTGGGAACCAACTAACATAATTGCAATTTCATATTCATTCAAAATTTCCCGAGCCTTATCGGTGTCGGGGCTAGCAGGCGGGCAGCACCAGTTGGTATTGTAATTTTTGCATCCATATCGGCATTTCAATTGCACCCAATGTCTGGTGACAATGTTTTCGGTTGGGCAGGGAACGATACTGTCCCATCCATGCATTTCACCGGTGATTTGGATTTTACTCAATAGTTCACTGGAGAGACCCTTGCCAGTTTTAAAGGGCACGCTCTTATTTTTCAAAGCTGATGTTTTAATAATCATAATATTTCATACATAGCGGATGTATTTTTGGGTACAGCCAAATCCAGCGAGATCTCCATTCCTTTCAACAGAGCTGCCGGTACCGCGCATGAAGGATGAAGCCCGGCATTTTCAGCGGCCATATAAACAGGATTTTTGCTTATTGGGTAAAAGATATGTGCAAGATCAATGGACTTTAAAAGCCTGAGTAAACGATGAACTCGCTTACATTCACTATCAACACTTTTCAAACCAACCATGCGGGGTGCCCGACTAACGAGGGTCAGAATTGTTTCAAGCCCACAATCTCCAGGCTGAACAATAACCCGGACATGCTTTCCCGGGGCATTATGGTTGGTTTCCATGGTGATCAATTTTTCGTACGCCTTTTTTTCTTAACTTTCTGATGCAAGATCTCAGGTGGAACAATTCCCTCCAGATGGGGGAACTCATCTTTCATGTGCGGAATCTGCATTGCCTGCATGAACTGCTTCTCAAAATCTTCCTCCACAGTCAGTTCAATATATTCAACATTTCTGGAAACCCAATTGGCTTCAATCCTCTTTCGTCGGTCCAGAAGAGCCGCTCTGCAGCCATCGCCCGCGGCATTCCCCACCCCAAGAATCTTTTCCACCTCACAATCCGGGAAAAGTCCCATAATCAAAGCTTTTTGCTTGTTTACATGGGTTCCGAAAGCCCCGGCTATCTTAACTTTGTCTATTTTATCCAAACCCATACGCCGCATCATAAGCTTGCAACCCGCATACAGAGCCCCTTTAGCTAACTGAATTTGACGCAGATCTTTTTGATTGATGACTACGTCCCGCTTAATGCTTGTTTCATTTGCCCAGGCCAGGACAAATTCTGGTTGGTTACTATCGGGATTAATCCGACACCGATCAGATTTTTGGTTATCGCTGAATACACCACTTTTATCGATGACTCCGGCCACGTATAGCTCAGCCAGAACATCCAGAATACCTGAACCGCAGATCCCCTTGGTTTTCATTTCTTCAGGAGCAGAAAACTTGAGCCAAGCCTCACGTCCGATGACTTTGTAATCCACTTCATGGGTTTCCGGATCTATTTTGATTCTTTCAATGGCGCCTGGAGCCGCCCGCATTCCGAAAGAGAGCTGTGCACCCTCCAAGGCTGGTCCCGTGGCGCAAGATGAAGAAATGAGTTTGTCCCGATTGCCCAATACGAGTTCCCCGTTGGTTCCGATATCAATAATGAGCTGATAATCAGTTGTTTTATAAGGCTCTTCAGCTATCAGCACGCCCACATTATCCGCTCCTACAAAGCCGGCTTCATTGGGCAAAACAAAAATGTTTGCTGAAGGGTTGATCTGCAGCCCCAGATCCCTAGCCCGAATATCGAGTGAACAGTGGTTGACCGGTGGGAACGGGGCAAGACTTACGAACTGAGGATCAAGCTGAAGCAGAATATGGTGCATGGCTGTATTACAACCGATTGTCACATCCTCAATATCATCAAGGCTCAGTCTGTAGTATGTTTTGCCTTCTTCATGTTTTTCTGTCCATTCAGTAAGTTCGCTATCATCGTCGTTGTTTTTTTTCTTCACTTTTTTCTTGGGCGGATGAGTGGCCTCTACCGCCTTACTGATAAGTGTGTTCAAGCCTTCAATGATATCGTCACTCATTCGTTTCAGACCGTCTGGCGTCGTCATATGATAGGTGATGCGGGCCATGACATCTTCACCGTATTTGCATTGTGGATTCATCATGGACACAGTATCCACGACTTCCATCGTTCGTAAATTGCACATATATCCGGCTACGGTAGTTGTACCGATATCAATTGCAATGCCGAAATAATCCTCTGCTTTGCCAGGGCGAACCCGGATAATTTCCTTTTCGTTCCACACGCTGACTGTCACCTTCCAGTCACCGTCACGTAAGGCTCCAGGCAAAGCACGCAATGCCTGTATATCAATTCGGAGGTTGGTCAGGCTATATTCCCTGGCCAAACCTTCACAAAGTCGTTCAAAGTCTCCAGTGGGCTCCTCAAAGGATGGCTTTTTCAGCTCTAGGTAATACACACGAACTGTGGGGTCATGAAAAATATTGATGTCCCTGGCGGCCTTGCTCACAACCTGCTTGCCAGCCCTGGATTCTTCAGGAACAAAAACTAAGACATCCCCTTCCACTTTAGCACAACACCCTAGTCGATATCCCTTTTTTCGATTTTCTTCATTGATAAATTTGGCCTCTTCTTCCTGCCACTCGCTCAAATGATTGGGACTGGATTCTATGTTGTATTTGGCATAAAAACCATCTTCAATACGAACAATGCATTTGCCGCAGCTTTTTTTCTCCCCGCATAACGATTCAATATCCACCCCAAGCAAACGGGAAGCTTCTATTAGCGTGATGTCCTTGGGGACTTCGCCCCGGCGTCCCGATGGTTGGAATATGACAGTTGCTTTATCGTCTTGCATCTTTATCTCCTTTGAAACAGGGATAAAAAGAAAGAGTCCTCTCCAGGACCCCTTCTTTTATGATCAAACATTATATATAAGTTCACTCTTTCAAAACCCATACAAAATTACTTTTTTCTGTCAGCTTCAATTTCACGCAATTTGGTTACCATGTTGATGGCTTCCGTCACGGCATTACTGGCATTGTCGGCATAGCCATCAGCACCGTAATTGCCGGCTACATCCTGGGTTACAGGAGCTCCGCCAAGCAAAATCTGTACGTTTGGATTTTTTTCCTTAATCATTTTAATAACCTTCTGCATGCCAAGCATGGTTGTCGTCATCATTGCCGATAAGGCCACCACTTCAGATTCTGTTTTCAGTTGCTCTTCAACAAATTTTTCAAGGGGCACGTCTTTTCCTAAATCATGAACAGTCCAACCTGCTACATCAAACATCATTTTGACAATGTTTTTGCCAATATCGTGGACATCCCCTTCAATCGTTCCAATGACAACCTGGCCTTTTCCGTGATCGCTTTCGGCCACAGGGACATGAGGCCTGAGTATGCCCAGGCCTGCATACAAGGCATCGGCGCACATAAGAACCTCGGGGACAAAATATTCATTATTTTCGAAAAGTTTTCCGACCTCCTCCATCCCCTTGGCCAATCCGTCCATAATCCCTTCTAGGGGATCATAACCAGCATCCAGGAATTCCTGGGCTAATTCTCTAGCTTCATCTTCTTCATATTCCACAACCGCGGTGTGCATTTTTTCAAGCAATTCTTCTTTTGTTGTCATAAGTTATACCTCCGTAAATTAGATTAACCTAAACGACCGACAGCCGGTGAAGGTTTGATTCCGTATTTTTTGACACTTTGCACCAGTGCTTCAACGTTTTCTTTTGGCATATCTGGCCATAAATCACACCCTGGCCATACAGCATCCACCCCGTCATCTATGCATTGTTTAACTGTGGTTTCAACATAAGCAGGGTCTTGATTTGTCACCAATGTTCCAAATGGATCAAAATTGCCGAAAATTAGGGTT
>JBNJFN010000030.1:0-18850 GCA_051746885.1 Bacteroidota bacterium
ACTAAGGGCTTTGCCAATATTTACCCGGCTTGAAAGGATTTTTTTCTTTTGATGGTCACTCCAGCGTTTACTACTCAGGTTCTCTCCGGCCAGGTTGATCACTACGTCAACTTTATGGGCATATTCCTGCAATAAAATGTATTCATCGGTCTTCCATTGCTGAATAAAAACCCGGTCACCGAAGAATTGGCGCGCATTTTTATCATCCCGGGTAAAAACATATATTTCATGATTTCTTTCCAATAATTTTTCTACCAACGGTTTTCCTATAAAACCCGTAGCACCGATTACTAAAATTTTCATAAATTATTCTTTTTTAAAGTTTTGCCATAAACCTGCAGGGCTCTTTCACGAGCAAATTTATGACTTACAATTGGTTTTTCATATGCCGGATCTCTGAATTCAGGCACCCATCTCTCTATATACCGATATTCCGGATCGAACCTTTCCGTTTGCCTGTAGGGGTTGAAAATTCTAAAATAGGGTGCCGCATCACAGCCGCTGCCGGCAGCCCATTGCCATCCACCATTGTTAGAGGCAAGCTCATAGTCAAGCAATTGTTCTGCGAAATATGATTCACCCCATCTCCAGTCAATCAGAAGATGCTTGGTCAGGAAAGAAGCTGCAATCATCCGCACTCGGTTATGCATGTATCCTGTTTGGTTTAATTGCCGCATGCCCGCATCAACTATGGGATAGCCGGTTTTTCCCCCGCACCATGCAGCAAATTCTTTTTCATTGTTGCGCCATTCAATTTCATCATACTGAGCCTTAAAAGATTTGTCCGTCACATAAGGGAAATGCCATATTATCATCATGTAGAAATCTCTCCATATTAATTCGTTAAGCCATGTTTCATTCAGTTCCAGGGCCTTTTTTACCGCATCTCTTATGCTGACAGTGCCAAAGCGTAGATGTATGCCCAGACGTGTAGTACCCTCCAGATAAGGATAATCCCGGTTTTGGTGATAATTGGAGATGATTTGTTCATTAAGAACACCAGGAGGAAAGCTCATGCCGGTTTCTCTGAATCCCAACTCATTCATAGCAGGTAGGTTTTCATTCTTCATTTTTATAAACCGGTAAAAATAATCCTGAACGGGATATTTAAGTGGTGGCTCCATCTTGAGCTGCTCCTTCCATTTTCTCATATAAGGAGTGAAGACCGTATAGGGCTTGCCATCTTTTTTTACGATTTCGTCCTTTTCAAAAATAACTTGATCCTTAAAGGATCTTACTTCAATATGATTCTTCTCTAAAAATTTAAAAATGCTAAGATCTCTGGCAATGGCATAAGGTTCATAATCATGATTGAAATATACCCGCACTATTGGATAATCCCGGATCAACAAACTGAACTGGTCAAAAGGCTTTCCATGTAATATCTTCAATGAAGTACCCTGTTTTTCCAAATTTGTTTTCAGTTGCTTAAGCCGGTTAAAAATAAATTCAACCCGACCATCGTATAAATGATCAAGGCTATCCAGAATATCGGTATCAAAAATAAAAAGGGGCAAAACCCGCTCATTTTCCTTCAAGGCATGATATAACCCACAATTGTCATCCAAACGAAGATCTCTTCTGAACCAGAATACTGTTATTTTCTCCATAAACAGCTAATATAATATCCTTTTTCCTAAAAAGGAATTGTTTAAACCCTTTTTGTATATTTCAAACTAAAATGATAATATTTGCAGCCTGGTCTATTCTAAAAAAACAGATGAGCTGCAATTGTGATAACGCTTCAATAGCTGATTATAAAACGAAATTTCTGTAATCAGAACGCATTAATTTTCATGGACTACATGTCTAATGAGAATTTTTCTGGTTTAAACAAATGTATTTTATAATTGTTAAATTAAACGAATAGTCAAGTAAGGTTAACTATGATGAAAAGCATAGTTACTTATGTTTAGTTAGTATGTATCATTTAATAAGGTAAATGCATGTCGCGTTATTCAATAAGGGAATTAGAAAAGCTATCGGGTATTAAGGCACATACCATCAGGATTTGGGAGAAGCGTTATAATGTCATACAACCTAAAAGAACACCAACCAACATCCGGTATTACTCTGAGTATGATCTGAAGAAATTACTCAATATTGCCATTTTAAACAGGGAAGGCTGGAAAATATCAGCGATATCCAAACTCGAGAATCATGAATTGACTGAAAAAGTGATGAAATTCACTTACAATTCCAATGATCTGGAAAGCTTGATTGAGAAATTGGTAATCGCCATGGTGGATCTGGATGAGGTGAAATTTGACCGGATACTGTCCAATGCCATCATGCATGAAGGTTTTGAACAAACCATCATCAAATTGATTTTCCCCTTCTTTGAGCGAATCGGTTTGTTATGGCAAACCGGCTCAATCAATCCTGCACAGGAGCATTTTATATCCAATCTGTTAAGACAAAAGTTAATGGTTGCCATTGACAACCTGACAATACCTGACAAGAAGGACGCCAAAACATTCGTCCTCTTTCTTCCCGAAGATGAATTTCATGAGTTGGGCCTGCTTTTCTATAATTATTTAATAAAAAAGGCGGGACAAAGCGTTATATATCTGGGCAGCTCTGTTCCCTTCAACGACCTGGTTGAAACAACCCGGCTCATCAAATGTGATTATCTGTTTACAGCCATAACGACTGCTTTGAGCGGGAATAAATTGCAGAACTATGTTGAACAGCTCTCTGAAACGTTTTCCAAACAAATTATCTTCATAGCCGGAATGCGAATCCATGAGGCCGATTTTCGGCTCCCCGGAAATGTTGAAAAGGTTTCCTCACCTACAGAAATCCACGAGCGACTGAAATCGGTCTGACTACACCCCAACCGTGTACACAATACACCTTTCAAATGATCAAAATCACAGATAAGTAGGTTTTGCTGTTTTAAAGAAAAAATATCCTGAATCTGTTGCCTTCCTTTCAAATAAAGTGGCCTAATATATTAATTTACATGAATTTAAATGTTGTTTAAGGTGCAGACTGAAATTGCATGTTTATTTTAAACAAAAATTTTGGAGGAGCATTATTTATAAAGACTAAGATAAAAAGACTCAAAACTCCGAATAATGAATCGTTTCGCCATTATATCTTATTTAGAATGGGAGATTATCTTAAAAAAAAACTTAAAAAATATTTGCATTATGTTTAAATAAGGTTTATTTTTGTTTAAACATTATTCACCGAAAAAATCAAAGACTATGAAGGCAACAGAATTCAATCAACAGCTCATAGAACTCGAAGACAAACTGGAAAGGTTTGCCATGAGTTTAACCTCAGATCATGAGGAAGCAAAAGATCTGCTCCAGGAAACTTATTATAAAGCCTTAGCCAACAGGGATAAGTTTATTGGTCATTCCAATCTGAAAGCATGGACGTTTACCATCATGAAAAATACATTTATCAACAACTATCGTAAAAAACAAAAGGAGAATACACACAACGATAAAACGGAAAACAACTATTTTCTCAACCAGTCTGAGGATAGTTCTCCGAGTACACCCGACAGTGAGTATTCGATCATTGAAATCAACAGAAAGATTGAAGAATTACCCGATGAGTTCCGCGTTCCATTCAAAATGTTCCTTTCGGGATATAAATATAAAGAAATAGCAGAAGAACTGGAGCTTAAAATTGGTACTGTCAAAAGTCGCATATTCTTTACCAGAAAAAAATTGTCGGAAAAGCTTCAGGGTTACTGAGAATTCATAGGAACAATGAATGTGGCAAAAGGCTTCTTGACAAATGTTAAGAAGCCTTTTGATTTATAGGCTGTTTTCGTTTTCTGTATTAACGATTTGAAATTTAGTTTGAAATTCACTGAACCTAAAAATTTGTATTATTTTTGTGACGCTTAAAAAATTAGAAAACAGCCAAAATGGATCATAAAGCCGGATTTGTAAATATCATCGGTAATCCGAACGTTGGAAAGTCAACCCTGATGAATCAGTTGGTGGGCGAAAAACTTTCGATTATCACTTCAAAGGCTCAAACTACCAGGCATCGTATCATGGGGATTATGAGCGGTGAAAATTTCCAGATCATCTATTCGGATACACCGGGGATCGTTGAGCCGCATTACAAACTGCATGAAAAGATGCTCCGGTTCATCGATCTGGCATTGGAAGATGCAGACATCCTTTTGTACATAACTGACATCAGGGAACAATATGACAAGCATCTGGATTATGTAGAAAAAATTAAAAAGACCGATATACCGGTTATATTGATTGTCAATAAAATTGATCTGGCGCGTGAGAATGAGCTGGTGCCCATTCTGACCAAATGGAAAAAGTTGCTTCCCCAGGCTCATATTATTCCTGTTTCTGCACTTAAAGGCTATTATCTGCCGGAGGTTTTTGATAAGATACTGGAACTTCTCCCGGAGAATCCTCCCTATTATCCTAAAGATACACTTACCGACAAACCCGAACGCTTTTTTGTCTCAGAGATCATCCGGGAAAAGATATTCCTGAACTATGAAAAAGAGGTTCCTTACTCAACAGAGGTGCAGATCGAAGAATTTAAAGATACCGAACAGATACTCAATATAAGAGCCACCATTTATGTTATGCGGGATAGTCAAAAGGCAATACTGATCGGCAGCAAGGGAGAAGCCATCAAAAATATCGGTATCCGCGCCCGGGAGGAGTTGGAGGCTCTTTACGAGAAGCAGGTATTCCTCGACCTTTATGTTAAGGTACATAAAGAATGGAGAGATAAGGATGGTTTTTTGAAATCGTTGGGGTATAATGCTTAACTATTATTAGCAATGCAGGAACTGGAAAGAAACGCCTTTATACTTTCGACTAAAACTGTAGCATGACAAAGGATACTGTGGCAATTGTAGGCAGGCCCAATGTGGGAAAATCCACCCTTTTCAACAGGCTCACCGAGTCAAGAAAGGCCATTGTGGATGAGGTGAGCGGCGTTACCCGCGATCGGCATTATGGTGTTGTGGAATGGGAAGGAAAAATGTTTAACCTCATCGATACAGGTGGATACATAGAGCATACCGAAGATATTTTTGAGAAAGAGATCAGAAGACAAGTCAAACTAGCCATTGAGGAGGCATCGGTAATATTATTCGTTGTGGATGTTACCACCGGTATCACCGATCTGGATCAACAGATGGCTGATATGCTCAGAAAGACTGATAAAAAGGTTCTTACTGTAGTCAATAAGGTAGATAATCTCCAGAGAAATTATGACGCCAATGTTTTTTATGGACTGGGGTTGGGAGATATATACCCCATTACTTCCCTTCATGGATCGGGAACCGGCGATTTATTGGATGAAGTTCTTAAACATCTTGAGCTGAAGGACTATGCGCCGGAAGAAGATATTCCGAGATATGCGGTTGTGGGAAAACCCAATGTCGGGAAATCCTCGCTTGTTAATAATTTGATCGGAGAAGAAAGAAATATTGTTACTACGGTTTCCGGGACAACCAGGGATTCTGTATATTCCCGCTATACGAAGTTTCAGCACGATTTTTATCTTGTGGATACGGCAGGCCTGAGAAGAAAAGGAAAGGTGCACGAAGATGTTGAGTTCTATTCGGTAATGAGGGCAATAAGGACCATAGAACATGCAGATGTTTGTTTGTTAATGATTGACGCTACTCAGGGCATTCAATCCCAGGATCTGAACATCCTCAAACTCATTCAGCAAAACCGCCGCGGTGTAGTAATGCTGGTCAATAAATGGGATCTGATAGAAAAAGACAGCAGAACCGCCAACGAATACACCCGCATGATCAAACAAAAAATCGCTCCTTTTCAGGATATTCCCATCATCTTTACCTCTGCAATTTATAAGAAGCGAATACATAAAGTTCTTGAAGAGGCTGAAAGGGTGTATCAGAACCGGATAAGAAGGATTACTACATCCCGGCTCAACAAGGTGATACAGGAAGCCGTGGATAAATTTCCTCCGCCTGCTGTGCGGGGAAGGTATATTCAGATCAAATACGCTACACAACTATACACCCATGCACCTTCATTTGCTTTGTTTTGTAATTATCCCCAATATATACGGGAACCTTACAAAAGATATATCGAGAACGTATTGAGAAAACATTTTGATTTTACAGGGGTTCCCCTTCAGATATTTTTCAGAAAGAAATAAAAGTCTTTTATATATTTTAATAACATTCAATTTGACAATATGCAAGTCATAGTTACTCCATCATCTATCAAAGGTAAGGTGCATGTGCCTTCATCAAAGAGCTATATGCAAAGGGTACTGGTTGCCTCCCTGTTGGCAGAGGGTACTACAACCATCAAAAATCCCGGTAAAAGCGAAGATGAGCTGAATATGCTAAGGGTTATTGAATTATTAGGCGCTCAGGTGATGGAACAACAAAAACATTTGAGAATCTGTGGGGGATTTAGTCCTGCATTATCCAGTCTGAATATCGGTGAATCAGGTCTGGGGATTCGTTTGATCATTCCGGTAATAGCGCTGTCAGAAAAGGAAATAACAATAGAAGGGCGTGGCTCCCTAAAGAAAAGACCTATGGGCATTATAGAGCAGGTATTGAATAAAGCAGGAGTGGAATGTAAAACTTCCGGAGGATTTTTACCTGTACAGATAAAAGGGCCACTGAAAGGCAGTAATATCGAGCTTGACGGATCCGTGAGCTCGCAATTCCTGTCGGGGCTTTTATTTGCGCTGCCCCTTGCGGAAAATGATTCCAGGGTTGAAGTGAAGAATCTGAAAAGCAAACCTTATGTGGATATGACACTGGATGTCCTCAAAAAGTTTGGGATACAGGTGGTCAATCATAATTATGAGGTTTTTGAAATACCGGGAAACCAACAATACAGGTCAACGGAGATAGAAATAGAGGGAGATTGGAGTAATGCCGCCTTCTTTTTTACAGGAGCAGCCATACGGGGAAATCTTGAAATTTGCGGGCTCAATCCTGGTTCCATGCAAGGGGATAAAAAGATACTGGAAGTGCTTGAAAATTGTGGAGTTCAACTACAATTCAGAGAGGGAAGCTACAGTTTACAGCAACCTGATGATTTAAAGCCTTTTGAGTTTGATGCTACGGATACACCCGATCTTTTTCCGCCTTTGGGAGTGTTAGCGGCAAATTGTAAGGGTACCTCCAGCATCCGGGGAGTACATCGCCTGCGTTATAAAGAGAGCAACAGGGCCGAAGCCATCATGCAAGAGCTAAGCAATATGGGGATTGAAGCATTTGTGGAAGATGATGACAGGATGTATATAAAGGGAAGTAAACCGCATGGAGGAACATGGGATTCTCACAATGATCACCGCATGGCCATGGCTGGAGCCATGATCGCCCTGGCTTCAGCAAATCCTGTCAAGATAACCAATGCCCAGGCCGTTGGAAAATCTTTTCCTACGTTTTTTGATACTTTGAGAAAACTCAATGTGGAAATAACAATTCAAAAATAACCCAGAAGGATTATTCTTGCACAGAATGAACCTTTTTTGCTTGATGCCTGACAATACGCTGGTCTATTACCAAAGCAACCAAAACACCAGCCAGATCGATTATTAAATCTTTATAATCAAATATCCCTGAATACAATCCCCATAACTGGGCCAGTTCCTGGAGACAAACGCCTCCTATGGCGATCAGCGTGACGGTGGAAATTGGAAGAGGAAGTTTCCGGATAATGAAATAAATGGCAAAGGGAAAGAAAAAATTGGCTCCGTAATTTTGCAAAATCTCTGCTCCAAAACCGGAATAATACTGGCTGAAAAGTGCACCACCCAATCCCAGCAAAATTAAACCCACATGGATGAGCTTTTGACCCTTCATCAAATTTAGAGGTTTGGTTAATAAAAGATGGAGGAAAGTAACAAAAAAAAAATGAAAGGATAAAATGAGTCGCTTTTATAAAAAAATAATGGGAGATATGGTGATACAGATCACCAATAATTCATTATAGTATCTGCAACCATCTTCAACTAGTTTCGTAGTATCTTCTTAGTTAAATATTTATAAAATGGGTTTGTTATGAAAAAATTAGCATTTATTCTAACCGCTGTTTTTATGTTAGGCTTCCTGATTGTCTCCTGTGAAGATGACGATCAGGTGGAAAAGAAAAGTCCCTACGAGCAAATCGAAGGAAAATGGGATATGCAAATCTACAAGATATTTGGTGACCCAATGCCTACCGACAGTTCATACTGGGAATTTATGTATTCCGAATCAGAAGACCCACCCTATGAAGGAGTTGATTATCTGGAATATTTTGGAGATACAACCGGAACTTTCAATTATCGGTTCTCTGAAAACGAAGACACCATAATCGTGCAGGACTCGATGCAAATAGGAGGGTATTTTCATGGTGACTGGATTATCCTGAAATTTGAAGAAGATACACTGGCCATTTCGCGGAAGTATCCGGATACCGAATGGGCGGATACCCTGGAGTTTAATAGATAAGGCCTCTATTCCCAGCTTTTCTTGAAAATAAGGTCGAAGCCGGAGCTGTTCATCTGGTTGGTAGCCTGTAGAAATAAGGAACGCAGCAACTGGTACTCAAGGGTGATCTTCTCCGGTTTTACTACTTTTTCTTTCTTGTCGAAAGCAAATGTTTGATGATAGCTTAAATACAGATCATCAGTGATGTATTTTCCAATTTTCACACTCCCTGATTTCCATGTTTTGCCACCGGCAATCTCAACTACATCAATTCCTAACCCTGTCTCCAGTGCCCCGCTCAGAGCCGTAGAAACCTGTTTTAATGCCAGGGACTGGGCAACACTCCCGGCATTCTGGCTTAAAGAAGATGATTCTGTTTCTGAAAGCCGGTTAAATGACTTGCCAAACATGATATAAGCGATGGCATCCCGCTCTTCAATAGCCTTATCGTTCAAAGAGAACGACAACTCCGGCTGATCGCTCCGCCCGCTTATATGAATCGAAAGGGTTTGCAGCTCCCGTTCGGGATCGCGAAAAGAGTAGTCCATTATAAAATCAATCTGTGGGTTGATATCACGTCCGCCGGTGAAAGTGATGCTGCCCTTTTCAAAATTGAATTTTTTTCCATAATACTTAAAGGATCCCCTTGTTATATTGAGGGTTCCGAAGAGATCGATAAATTCCTCCTGTTTTATCGCCTTCAGTTTACCGTCAACCTCAAAATTCATATCGTTTCCTTTTACCCAGGTGTTCCCGGGAATTTCGATATCAAATGTGCCGCGAAGATTGTTATAAATGTTCAGCCGGGAATCTTTATTCGTTCCCTTTTCAAGGGAGGTATCGATACTTGTCTCCATGGCAGTGTCTTTCATTGCTTCCACTAGAATGGGGGGATTGGGATTATCCGATGTGAGGGACATCTGTTTCATGAAAGCATCGGCATTGATCTGTGAGCGGATTATTTTCATGTTTCCTTTCATTTGAGGATCCTCCAGGGTCCCTCCAATGGTTATAGAGGGTTCTATAACCGCTTCCAGTCTTCCGGAACTCACAGCCCTGAAATTCTTGCCGCTGATCTGGAATTGAAGTTCCCGGCCTTTGTCGGGTGCCGGAGGTATAAGGTCTGTAAAACCTTCTATATTCATATTACCTCCTCCTGCTTCCAAATGGGCTCGGTCCAGTGTAAAACGTTGGTTGTTAATCCGGCTTTCCAGTTCAATGTTTTTGTAATGAATGCCTTCTTCTGCATATTGAAAACTTCCTTCCGTCAGGTTTATATTCCCGTTAAACCTGGGGTCTCCTATAGTATTATCAATGGCCACTGAAGATTCGAGCATGCCGGTAGCTTCCATACCGCTTTGCTCCAGTATGGGGTTAATTATCTGCAGATTCAGGCTGTCCATCTTTAGATATGCCCGAAAAGGAGTATCCTGGCCGGGTAAGGCAAAACTGTCGGTCAGTGAAAAATGGAACGGCACTTCCGCACCGGCATGTATCATCCTGCTGATTCTTGCATCTATAGTACCCTCAAAAGAAAAGGTGTCTGCTGAATACTCAAAATTTGTAGTGAGCTTTTTGAGGCTGATCGTATCAACAGCAGGCTCACTGATATTAAGAAATCCACTTAATTCCGGCTTGCTGGCTGTTCCATTCATCCTGATATCTGAATTGACCATACCCTGAAGCTTGTAACCCAACCCTTGTAATGGATATATTGTTGAAATATCAATGCTCTCGGTCCACAAATGCAGATCTTCTCTTCCTTTAAATGAATAAATACCATTTACACCCAATTCCTGTTCTCCTGAGCGAAGCACAAAATTTGCAATCTGTATGGAATCTTTGCCTAAAGCAATAGTTGTGGAATCACTGCCCCCTGTCCATTGCGTGGAATCAATATCCAGTATGAGTTCGTGGACACGAAAGGAAGGATCATTTTCCATATTCAGGTCTGTATGGGTATACAGGCCCAGGGAATCGTTTACCTTAATATCCACCCGGTTGGTAAGCTCATCCTTGTTATATGATGACTGCAAGGCGGTCCTTTTGATAAACCGGTTACCCCAAAAAGAAGAATCAGCGGTGAAATCAACCTGACCGGTTAACAAGGAATCTACCGAAGAAGCCGATGCATCTCCTGTTAACCTTTTAATGCGTAATGAATCGTATTCAATACTGCTTAGATTATACCGGGCTGAAAGGTTCAGCGAGTCAAGCTGGCCGGTTAACAGGGAATCTCCTGAAAAGGCTGATATATCACCTGTTAGCCTTTCAATGCGCGCTGAATCGTATTCGACGCTGCTGAGATCATACTGAACCAAAAGATTCAGCGAATCAACTTTTCCTGCCGCTTCGCCGGTGACGGCTCCTTTCATATCCAGGTCCGGTAGATTCAGTACTTCGGTCAAACCGCTCATATTTTTGGGCAGGAATTCAAACTTCAGCAGGTTTTTTCCCCGGAGATGCCCTTCTCCCTTGGCACCAACCGCTGCATAAGGGGTGTTCAGATGGAAACCGTATAAACTGTATTGTCCCTTGTTATACAATAGTGACATGTTCATGTTTGATACCGGCTTATCAAGAAAATAGGAATCCCATACTTCCAGATCTACTTCTGTATTCAGATTGTCAACCTGGGTTCCTTCTCCTTTAACTGCTAAATTCAGATTCAGATCCGACTGCAGATCTTTGTTTTTGGTGAGTTTTGAAAGATCAATGTTGTTTAAAGCACTATGAACACTATACACTGGCTTATCAAACATTTGCTGCAGGTTGAATTCCGAATTTACTCTTCCAAACCAGGTATTGCTGGCAACATTCCCCTTCAGTGTCCCCTTATTTTTATCCACCTGCAACACCAGGTCGTCCAGGTCATATTCCCCGTAAAGTATATCTCCGAACTGGCCGGATATGTTCAATGTATTATCCTGAAGCTCGAACCCCCGGCCGCTGGCATTCAGTTTTCCAACTATCAACGACTTGAATTCGGGGTTCCTGGTCCAGTGTTCACCATCCAGGCCGTCCACTTTTAAAGTCAGCTGATACCGGGGATCTGTTTTTAGATCCCTTATCCATCCGGAAACCGACAAAGACTGGTTTTCTTCCTGAAGGGTTAATTCCAGGTTTTGCTGTTCTCTGTCACCTGTAATATTCAAATTTAAGCTTGGAGTTCCATAAAGTTTTATTCCGGGCATCCAGGGATGAAATGCTTCCAGGTTCAGGGGATCAAGATTCAGACTAGCCCGGGTTTCGTTTAGGGCGTCAAGGTTTGTTGTCCCGTTGCTTGCCAGTTTCGTTTGCGGGAAAGCCAGAAATATATTCTCCCAGGAAAGTTGATCCCGGACTTTTATGACCTCACCTTCGAGTTGTTCAATCATCAGGGCAGGAGCCAGGGTCTGCATACCAAAATGTTCTACAGCAATATGCATGGAATCCTGGAGCATCATGAAATTTAATTGTCCGCCCAACCGGATTTGTGAAGGAATCTGCTTGTTATTCAACGGAGATAAACTCACACTCATGCTATCCAGGAGAAATCGGTTTACGGATATTTTCCAGCTTGATGGTTGCTGTGTTTGGGCTTTTGGCTCTTGTTGGGTGGGAGGGAGCACCTCCATAAAACTCCAGGAAGAATCTTTTCTTTGGGTGCCATTCAATTTCAAATTCTCCAGGCGAAGTCCGTTGATGAACAATTCTTCCCGGAGCAGTCTGCCAAGCCTGTAGTTTACCCTTAGGCTTTCCAGTGACAGAACAGTACTGTCGTTTCGTTCGATGAGTATATCATTCAATGAAAATAGCTGCAGGGGATTTCCCTCTACACTTCCGACTTCCACACGGGCATCCAGCGACTTGCTACCCTGATCTGAAATGATGGTTGCAATCCGGTTGTTGAGCATCCCGTTCTGCAAAGCGATCAGAAAACCCAGCATCACCAATAGCACGCCTGCAATGGTAAAGCTCAGAATTCTCAGTATTTTTTTTACATATTTCATTAATCTTCAGTATCCAAATTGTTCATGAACAAGGCAGGCTAAAATGCATGCCCTATCGAAATAAAAAACTGCGGCCTTATTGGTTTTTCGAATAACGGGGTAGCAAGATCAAGCCGTACAGGTCCCACAGGCGTATTGACTCTTAAACCAAAGCCCAGGTCATAAAGAAAATCAGCAGGATTATAGTTGAATGAAGTTTTCCATACATTACCGAAATCTACAAAGGTTACACCTGAGAAAATGTCATAAATCGGAAACCTCAATTCCATGCTGCCTTCTAGCATACTGTTTCCCCCAACCGGCCTGCCCGCTTCATTTACCGGTGATATTTGATGGCGTCCCCAGCCACGAAGAGAAGAAGCTCCTCCAAGAAGAAAGCGGTCCTCGATGGGGGTTTTCTCATCCCCTGTTGGTTGTATGAAACCCGCCCCGATTTTGCCAGCTAAAATCCAGTCTTCGTCAAGCTGATGGTAGCGCACCAAACCGATTTCATTCTTATAGTAGTGGTATTTGGAGCGAAATCCGATGCCCGTATATGTAAAATATGCATTAAGTTTCCATCCCGAAGTAGGATTGAATCTGTTGTTGGCCGTATTTCTGTTGAATCCTATTGTAAAACCGGATTTGTTGTGGATCAGTTCCCTTTCCCTTTCTTCATTCAAAGAGGCGGAAACTGACCGGTCTTTTAGAAAATCCCGTTCAAAAGAATACATCAGATATGCGGAGGTTGACCTGGAAATATTCTGTTGAAAGGTGACACCGGTGCCCAGCCTGTCTGCCGTATAGCTTACCTCATTTTCCCGTATAAAAAAAGGATTGAAAATAAGGTCGAGATTATCACGAATCAAACCGGGTTGAATGAATTTCGCCTCAAAACTGAGGGGAAGAAAATGAGAATGTTTCCCTTCGAATATAAATTTGCGCGTTCCTCCGAAAAACTGCAGTTTGGTTATTTCCAAAGAAGCCCGGAATCTGTCCTCGGTACCATAACCCAAACCTGCTTCCAATGACCATGAGGGCAATTCATTCACTTCAACAGTAACTGGAATCCGGTTATCCTTCATGCTATCCCTGGGTGCCCTGATGACCACATAATTGAACAGGTCCGAGCTGAACAGGCGTTCCTGACTTTTATTCATCTTCTGTTCGGAATACAGATCCCCTGAAGAAATCTGCATCTCTTTAAGAATGAATTCCCGGGGAACCAGGGAATCGCCCTTTATCTGAACCTTTCCGAAAACAGTACGGGGGCCGGGCTTTACATTAAAACGAATGTCTGCCAGTTTTTTATCGGGATAAACATTCACATTCCTGGTTACTTCAATCAAAGGATAACCATTGTTTTGAAATACATTTTTGATCATGGATTCCAGTTCCAATATTCTTTGGTCAGAAAACCGGTCTCCTGAATTCAGGGGGAGCTCCCCGGTTATTCCGGAAAGAAGGGAGGCCGCTGCCGAATCGTTGGGTTGTGTAAAAGTAATATTATCAATCTTTACAGCTTCACCTTCCTCTACTTCTATCTTTATGCGTAATTTTTCCCTTTTTTTATTTCGTTCCAGGGAGTACTCCAGGCTGGGCTTCAGGAACCCATTCCGTTGGTAAAATTGTCTTAAACGTTCCAGATCATTATCCAACATTACAGGGGAAAACTTAGGCTGTTCTTTCCAGAACGCTACTTTTTCCAGAAATGTAGCGGAACGGATATTTATACGGGCCCTGAGCGTTTCACTGGAAATCATCTCATTGCCATAAAAATCAATTGCTTTGATGTCGTAATTATCTTGCCCTTTAGCTGAGTGATATAAACTGGCAAGCAGTATAAATAGAATTATTTGGAGTTTTCTGTTCAATCAAAAAATATTAATTAATGCTCTGTTTCAAGGATGATTTAAAATAACGAGTTGCTTCCTGCAATATTCTCAAATCTTAAATTTTAATGTTTCATTGTCCAATATAACATTTAAAATTTCTAATAGTTTTATAATTTAGCAAAATAGAATGTCCATAATTTTATAAATTCTTAACTATGCCTGAAATACAACAACCCAGAGGAAACTGTCTGATTACCATTCTGCTGATATTGGTTTTTCTTGCCGCTTTCGGCATCATCTCCTGGGATGCTGTCGGAGCTTTTGCCCGCTTTATCGTTTATGTGATCGTCGCAGGCATTGCCATTATAGTGGGAATTTTACTTTATGCATGGTTTTTCGGCAGCAGATGGTAATTTAGTTATTATTGTGTAATCCATTTTATACTTGAACCACATGCCTGCCCAACAGCAGGCGGGGAAGCATAGTTCACACAGGCTAACAAATAGAAAGAAATATTGTGAATAACCAATAGCCTTTCCCGTTTAAAAGTCCAGATTCCGTTTATTTTCCCCTCTTAAGCGGTGTTCCTTCAAAATGAAGCTATGCCAGATATACAACCGAATGACAATGAATGACCACCGAATGACCATGAATGACCATTATTTTCCTCTGCCAACTGTAGCATTTCTTCGCTGCTTACAGCATAGTGCCTATTTCACTCATGACTCTTCTCCTTTTCTCCCCCTCTCGTGTTCCTGTCTTCTCATTTTCCCGTCTTCTCTCCTTTGTTGCCTATAAGCCCGAGACGCAAGCATTGCGTCTCTACTGCTGCCCCTGTAGCTACATCGCTGCCTACTGCTTAGTGCCTACTGCCTACTAATTTCTCAAATTCCTGCCAACCCTAGCTCATGGATTGCCAACTGCCATTTGCCAACTGATGTATCAAACATTCAAACCCGATTGCCCTTGGTCTTTGCCAATCCTATTTCATCTCATTTTCTCACATTCTCGTTTTCTCATTTTCTCAGCCTTCCAGCTCAAACGGCATTTCCCTTAAAATTTCAATCCTTCCCGGTGTAACTTTGGTCTGAACCGGAATAATCTCTACCCCTTCCTCATAGGCTTCTTTCAGGGTTCTGGAATATTCCGGATCAATGTCCCGGGCAGGTCCAAATATCTCCACATCGGTACGCTGAACCACATAAAGCATAACTGCCCGCATACCCTCATTTTTGACGCGCATCAATGATTGCAGATGTTTTTTGCCCCTTTTGGTCACCGCATCAGGAAACAAACCATACTTCCCTGATTTCATGGTTACATTCTTTACTTCTACAAAGCACTTTTCATGTTCGTTTTCCAGGTATAGGTCAAAACGGCTGTCTCCATAAGTCACCTCTCTTTGAACCTTGTCATATCCCTTCAGCCGGTTGATACCGCCATTTTTTACTGCCTCATAAGCCAGCGTGTTGGGTATATTGGTGTTGATACCTACCCAGCTACCCCGTATTTTGATCATCTCCCAAGTAAAACGTGTTTTTCGGTTCGGGTCATTCACCGGCGTCATATAAACTTCAGCCCCTTCCTGAAGGCAGCTCTTCATGGATCCTGAATTGGTGCAATGGGCGATCACTTTTTGTCCATTGTCCAGTTCCACATCTGCAAGAAAACGCTTATATCTCCTGATGAGCTTACCATGTACCAGTTTGGTCTGAAATTTCATTGGTGTGCCTTTCTTTTGTCAGTCATCCAGATTAACAAAAATGAAATAAAGATGTTGACAATCCATTCAATTTATGCGAAAAATTCCAATATTTACAGCGTATAAATAAAAAGACATGAATATGAATATACTTGGTAACATCATTTGGCTGATATTCGGAGGGCTAGCCACGGCCATCGAATACTTTATCGGTAGTATAGTGCTTATGATAACCATCATAGGTATCCCTTTCGGCCTGCAGACTCTGAAGCTAGGAGTATTGACATTATGGCCCTTCGGCCAGAAGGTTCATCACCGGGAAACTTCCTGGGGATGCCTGAATCTCTTCATGAATGTACTATGGTTTTTGGTCGGAGGGATCTGGATATTTCTGACTCATATTTTGTTCGGGGTCCTGTTGGCCATTACGCTTATTGGTCTGCCTTTTGCCCGCCAGCACTTCAAACTGGCACGTCTTTCAATCAGACCTTTCGGCTATGATGTATATTAATTCCTTAAAATTTCTTATCTTGCTTAAAATTTAAATAGAAAGATTATGAACTATGAGCAGTTTATGTTGCCCGTGATCATTGCCAACCTTTTGGCAATTGTTATCATGTTGCTTTCATACACCTTTCCCCGCTTCATGAGGTTCATTTGGGGCCTCTTTTTTATTGTTGCCGGAATTGTCAATCTGATTACAGTAGTTAATGCACCTGGAATTTATGTTGATACATTCGGTCCTGCTGCGATGGATTTCTATAAGGATATTATATATGGACCGTTCAGCAAGCACTCCGGGATATATGTAGCAGCGATTGCCGGCGGCCAGATTTTTGTTGGGGCTTTGATCTGGTCAAGGGGTTTCTGGTATTACCTTGGTCTGATTGGGGGATTTATTTTTCTTCTTGCAATTGCCCCCCTTGGTGCAGGATCAGCATTTCCCAGTACGGTTTTCCTTGCAATCGGACTGATTTTCATGATGCGGAAAAGAAGAAGGAAAAGCATATTCGGGTTCTGATGAATTCTGCTTATTTTCGTATCAATTTAAAAGAGAATATACTTGTTGTTTCGTATTCTTTATATAAAAAATCAAAACTATGTATATAACAGATGTAACAGGAACAACTACTTTGTCAAATGGTGTCAGGATGCCTTATCTGGGCTTAGGTGTTTACAGTATGAACAATGAAGAAGTCACCGGCGCCATTCACCATGCACTGGAAACAGGATACAGACTTATTGACACAGCTTCTGTTTATGGCAATGAAGCAGGTGTGGGAAAAGCTGTCCGGAAGAGTGATCTTCCCAGGGAGGAGATCTTTGTCACCAGCAAGGTGTGGAATACCGACCAGGGTTACGAAAGAACGCTGAAAGCCTTCGACGAGAGCATGAACCGGCTGGGACTGGATTATCTTGATCTTTACCTTATTCACTGGCCTGTGTCCGATCTGTACAAAGATACCTGGAAGGCGCTGGAAAAATTATACAATGAGGGCCGCATCCGTGCCATTGGAGTCAGCAATTTTTTGATCCATCATCTTAAAGATTTGATGGAGGATGCAGAAATCACACCCATGGTGAACCAGGTAGAGTTTCATCCCCACCTTGTACAAAAGGAATTACATGATTTTTGCCATAAAAATCAAATTCAGTCCGAAGCATGGGCACCGCTTATGAGGGGTAAAGTGTATGAAATTCCTTTATTGAAGGGACTGGCAGAAAAATATGATAAAACTCCGGCCCAGATTGTGCTGCGCTGGAATCTGCAAAAAGGGGTAGTAACCATTCCCAAATCATCCAATCCTGAGCACATCCGCTCCAACGCGGATATTTTTGATTTCGAGCTGGCAGAAGGAGATATACATAGGATAGACGACCTGGAACAGGGGGAAAGGGTTACCGGCGAACATCCTGATCAGTTCTGAGGAGAACGGAAATAAGTATCTGTCAGGAAATGTACCACATGAGGTATAATTCATTGTTTATATGTCAGTAGCGACAGAATTATTATTGAATAATTTGGGCTTAATGATTATCCGATTATGAGGCTGGCAAAGTTGATCTTTATGCTGGTCTTTTTGTATTCACCGGATGATAACTCAAATTTCTACACGCACCAGCGTGGGCCTTCAGCCTTATAGAATAAACGGACCAGTCTCTTTTCTTGTAGTTCAGTAATGTATGCACCATGGTTTGTATGTTCCTCAACATTGATTAAAAAGAATTGAGTAGAATATATTATTTTTGACCCTTTTTACGGAATACAAAGAAAACTTTTAAAGGTTCCTGATTATATTTTACGATATGATGGAGTTATTTAAAGTTAGGGGTAAGGAACAAATGAAAAAAACTGTAAACAGGAGGTTGTTATAATGAGTTACCCCGAAGAAAAAATATTGGTTGGTGCTTTAAAAAAAGGCAACTCGCAGGCTTTTGAGGCGTTATTCTACAGATACTATGGGAAAGTTTACAATTTCACCCATAAACTGCTTAAGGACGAAGGGGATGCAGAAAACATGGTCCAGGAAGTTTTTATTACTGTCTGGGAAAAACGAAACTCTATCGATGCACACCGTTCTTTTTCCGGATTTCTTTTCACCATAACGCGCAACAAAATCTACAACCTGCTTAAAAAGAAAGTCCCCGTCCAGGAATTCAATGATCAAATGGAAAATACCGGCAGCTATAACCGCTCTCCCTCCAGAGATTTTGAGTTTCATGAATTAAATGAAGTGGTTAGGGGAATTATTGATTCCCTTCCTCCGAAAAGGAAAAAGATATTTCTCCTGAGCCGCATCAGGGGGTTAACCTACCGGGAGATTGCCGATAAGCTGGGTATTTCGGTCAATACAGTAGACACACAGGTTCGTAAGTCACTGAACGAAATACGCATATCCCTTAAGAAGTTTTATCCCTT